>NZ_JBEHZD010000486.1:0-6096 GCF_040240285.1 Streptomyces sp. HSW2009
GGGGGTGGGGGGGGGGGGCGCGCCGGGGGCGCGGGGCGCGCGCGGGGGCGGCGCCCCGCGGGGTGCGCGGCTGGGCGGCCGGGGGGGGGGGCCGGCCCGACCGGCTCCACTCCGTCTCGCCGTGCCGGACCAGCAGGAGGTCAGCCACCGTTGCCCTGCTGGCCGGCCGCCTCTGCCACCGACGAGCGCACCTGGTCCATGTCCAAGGCCCTGGCCTGCCCGATGACGTCCTCCAGGGCCGTCGCCGGCAGCGCGCCGGGCTGGGCGAAGACCGCGATGTTCTCCCGCACGATCATCAGCGTCGGAATGGACTGGATCTCGAAGGCCGCCGCCAGCTCCGGCTGGGCCTCGGTGTCCACCTTCGCGAAGACCACGTCCTTATGCCGGTCCGACGCGCCTTCGAACACCGGGGCGAACGTACGGCACGGGCCGCACCAGGAAGCCCAGAAGTCGATCAGGACGAAATCATTGCCGGAAACGACCTCGTCGAAGTTGTCCTTGGTGAGTTCCACCGTGCTCATGTGCGGCACCCTGCTTTCCGTATCGGCGGTGGTTCCGGCAACCGTAACGGCCCACGTGCGCGCGCTATTCCTGGAGCCCGCGCGTACGGTGGAAACCGCCGGCAACCGGAGCCGGTGATCGGCTCGGGGCTCTGCTGCCCAGCTCTGCGCCGCCATAACACCTGGCCGTTATGGGCCTTTGACATTGGTCGTGTGGTGGTGCGGCGCGGGATAGTGGGGGCACGGCCGGGCCGCCCGTGCGCCGGTGCACCCGGGGCGCGGTGGTTCGTCCCGTGTCGGTGTTCGGGGCTCCGTCGCCGGCACAGCCACCCCCCACGCAAGACTCCAGCGGCCGTCAGCCGTGGCTTCACGGGTGACGGCCGCTGGCCCACACGCACCGGCTGACGGGCCGGCGCGGGGGCGGGCGGCGGTCAGAGCGGTGGCCACCCGGGCGCCGCGCCTTCGCGGGTACGCGCGCGCGAGGCCGCGCGTCGTCGTACGCCGCGGCGCCTCACTCCAGGTCGGTCGCGCACCGGCGCCCGGCGAACCCCGCCTCGGCCGCCGTGACCAGCGCCTCCTGCCAGCCGACGAGCCGCCCGGGGGCGCGCCAGGCCAGCACGTGCCGCACCTGGATCGGGTCGCCGGCCAGCCGCTTGGCGGCCATGCCGTCCCGCAGCCGTACGCCGCCTTGCGCAAGCGCTATCGCCGCCCCCTGGATGACCAGGTCGAACGCGGTGCCGGCGTCGACGATGTCGTGGTCGATACGGGGCGTGAAGCCGGCCGCGAGGCAGATGGCGGTGAAGGCGGCCCGGTCGCCGCCCTCGCGCTCCAGCGGCGACATGGTCCAGCTCTCGTCGGCCAGCGCGGTCAGCTCCACCCGGTCGCGGCCGGCCAGCGGATGGCCGACCGGCAGCAGCACGAGCGCCGGCTCGGTGCCGATCACCGCATGGGCGATGCCGGCCCGCGGCCTGGTCTCGTAACCGGTCACGTCCGTGATGGCCGCGACGTCGAGCTGATCGCTGGCGAGGCGGTCCAACGCCCAGGCGGCGGACGGGAATTGCTGCGATACGACGGGCACGTCGAGCAGCCCGGCGAGTTGGGTGGCCAGATGCGAGAAGACCGGTCCCGGCGAGCCGCCGAGGCGCACCACGGAGGTCTCGGTGGCCGCGCTGCGCTGGCTCTCCCGGATGCGGTCGGCGCTGGCCACGGCGCTCCGGGCGTGGGCGATCACCTCGTCCCCGAACCGCGTCGGCCGCACTCCGCTCGCCTCCCGGACGAACACGGGGCGGCCAAGCGCCGTCTCGATCCGCTTGAGTTGGGTGGAGACGGCGGGTTGGGAGAGCAGGAGCGTTGCCGCGGCCCTGGTCAGACTGCCGGCGTCGGCGATGGCCACCAGGATGCGCAGGTGCCGCAACTCCAATTCCATAGGTCCCGCAACCTATCGTTCTTCGGCGCCACCGAGAAGGAGTCGGCGGCGGCCCCCCGCGACGGACCGCACCACATCTGGACAGGCCCAGACCAAGTCCCCACCCGCGCCCACTCCCCCACCACCGGGCCCCTCCGCCACGCCCTGCCCCCCTTTCCCGACCGCCGCACGGCACGTCCCACCGCCTGGCGCACGCCGCGGGCCGGTGGCGTACGGGGCGGTCGGCGGCGGCTCCCCACCACCGGCGTGGTGCATGGGGCTTGGGCGATGTGCGGAGGGTGGTGGATTCGCCTTTGTGGAAATTTATGGAAAGCGATGGGAAGCCTTCTGGATTTCTCGGCCAACATCCCGGCCAACACCCCGACCAACACCCCAGAAAAGGCGAGCACATTGATGCGCTGCGCGTTTCTGCTACGAGCTTCCAGCCGTCACATCGGCTGCCTCAAGCACGCTTCCATGACGACTTCTCGACTCTGCCAATTCACCAGACCACACGTCAATCATCCGCCCCACGCACAGAATTCCGTACGTCCGAAGGATTCGACAGGAAGCACATCCCGTCCGCCGATCGAGCCCGCTGTGGCGCTACCGGACCCCGGCCATTCCCGGTGTGTTCACGGCAGGCAAAAGGGCTCCGCTCGCGCGTGGTTCGGAGTGCGGGCTAGCCGGCCCGGCGGGCCTGGGGGCGGCCGAGGAGTTCGGCCAGGCCGCGGCGGGTGGCGACGAGGACGACGCGGTCGGCGGGGCGCAGCACGTACGCCGGGTCCAGGTCCCACACCAGGCGCTGTCGAGGTTCGCCGGGGCCGGCGCGCAGGGCGGCGCCGAGGTCGGCCGGCCGCGGGCCGGGGGCCGAGGCGTCCAGCGCGAGGACCCGCCAGGAGCCGGGGCGGGAGGCGTCGGCGACGGTGCGGCCGACCAGTTGCGGATGGCCCGCCACCTCGACGGCGGCGAGCAGCAGCACCTTGCGCTCCACCGAGAACGCGCCGAGCACCTGGCGGCCCATCATGGCGCCGGCGAAGGCGGGCGCGGCCAGTGAGGAGACGCTGCGGCTGCGGGTGAGGGCCTGTGGGTGGGCGGCGCGCAGGGTGCGGTAGACGGCGGTGGCGAAGCCGTCGTCGTACAGGCGCAGCGCCACCCGCAGTTCGGGGTGGATCGAGCGCGCGTACAGGGCCGCCTCCAGGTTGGTGATGTCCACGCTGGTCAGCGCGAGGAGGGCGTGGGCTCGGTGGATCTTGGCCGCCTCCAGCACGCCCTCCTGGGTGACGTCGCCGAGCACGGTGGGCACGCGCATCCGGCGGGCCACGGCGACGCCGCGGGCCTGTGGATCGTTCTCCACGCAGACCACCGGAATGTCCATCTCCCGCAGCCTGACCAGGACCCGGGTGCCGACCTTGCCGAGCCCGAGGAGGACGACGTGGCCGGAGAGGCCGCGCGGCGGGCGGCGCAGCGCGGACGCGGTGCGGAAGGTGCCGAACGCCTCCAGGGCGGCGGCCACCATCACGGGCAGCAGCATCAGCCCGATCAGCCCGGACAGCAACTGCATCGCCTGCCGGCTGGTGCCCTCTTCGATGGCCGGCTCGCCCATGGCGAACAGGTCGAGCAGGGTGAGGTAGCCGGCGTGTAGCGGATGGGCGCCGGTGACCAGCCAGGAGACCACGGCGAGGGCGAGCACGGCGGCGCACACGCCCGCGATCGACCAGCGCAGTCGGGCCGGCAGCAGCGACGTCAGCGGTGCCCAGCGGCGGCCGAGCCGGCGAGCGGCCGAGGTCGGGGTGCCGTGCGAGACGGTCTCCAGGACCAGGGCGCGGCGGCCGGTCGCGGCCCGTACCGACGCCTGGTCGGGCAGGAGTTGCGGGCCCTCGGCGCCGCTGCTGTCGGAGCCGTCGGCGCCGGCCGGGTCGCCCACGGTCGAGGAGAGCAGCGCGAGGACGCCAAGCCCCTGGTCGCCGATCTCGCCGCCGGCCGTCGGGGCCCGTTCCACCAGGCGCAGCATCAGCCCGTCGGCCTGCACCACCTTGCTGGTGCCCGCGATGGCGGTGGCGGCCAGCGCAGGGGCCGCGGTGTCGGCGTCCGAGAGCACCGTGGTGACCGCCTCGGGGGCGGTTCCCGCGCCGGTCTGCCCCGGGTCGGTGACGACCGCCGCCTGGTCCAGGAGCTCTTCCAGGCGCTGGCCGAGCTTGCGGTTGTAGAGCCGGATGACCAGGCGGAGCTGCGGGCTGAGCCGGCGGGCGGCGAGCGCGGCCCGGATGTTGGCCTCGTCGTCGTCATGGACCAGGGCGAGCGCGGCGGCGCGCTCCACCCCGGCCTCCACCAGCACCGCATCGTCCAGGCCGGCGGCCTCCACGACGGTGGTCCCGGTGGCGGCCGGCCCGCCGGCCGGGTCGCCGCCGGTGGACGCGGCGCGGGCCATGGCGGCGCTGACCCGCCCGAACAGTGCGGTGGCCCGGCCCACGGCGCGCCCCCGTACGGGCGCACCGGCGGCCTCCCGTGCGGGCGGCACGACGAGCGTGATGCGCTCGCCGTAGACGCTGCGCAGTTCGGAGGCGAGCCGGTGGGCCAGGGCGTCGTCGCCGCACACGATCATGTGGCCGGTCGGGGTTGCGGGTGGGCCGGGCTGAACACTGAGCAAGGACACGTGGGTAAGGAGTCCCGCGCCCCCAGGGACAGTTCCCGCCCGGGCACCACGCCGGCCCGTTGCCGCTGGATCGTTACCCCGGCTCGCGCGCGGGCCCGCGCGTGGCCCGCGGGACGGCGGCGGCCCCACCGGGCATTACGGGCCGCGGGGTTGACTCTTGGTGGGACAACGGCAGGCCCGCCGGGGTGCGGGTGCGGCGGTACGCGTCCGGCCGGGTGCGGCGGGTACGCGCGGGTGCGTGCGAGTGGGCCCGCACGCGGCGGGGTTGGGGTGCCCGGGGTCGGTGCACGTGAGTGCTGTGCGCGCGCGTACGGGGCGGATTCCGGTGGGCGCCCGGGGCCGCATCGGTGGGGGTGCAGGTACGCGTCCGAGCCGAGCCCGGTGGGGGTGCGGGCCCCGGCCCCGCGGGAGCCCTGTGCATCCCGCGGCAAACGCAGGGGATTCGTACGGCAATTGTCGGGCCACCCTCCGGAATCGGGGGTCGGGAATTCCGTTCCGTGGCGGGTTCGCGTGGTCTTCGTCGCGCATCGGATGGCGGCTCTCGGCGCCCCGGCGACGGGTTTTCGTGGCAGAATGCCGAGGGCCGTCGTCGACGCCGCCTATCGGTCCGGGAATTGGTCCGCGGGGGGCGGTGATTGGCCGGCGGCCCAGCGGAACGGGGGGTTCGTTCCGCTCGTCACGCGACGCGCCCGTGGGTACTGTCGATCGCGCCCCAGTGGGCCGACACCACGCCGTCGACCATTCCGTGACCGGCCGTCCACCACTGCTTCAGTTGGGCCGTACTCATATCTCCACGTCCATGCGCTAGGAGCACCGTATGCCTCTCGACACCTCTTACGTCGGTCGGGTTTATCCGCCCACTGAGCCTTATGAGGTGGGCCGCGAGAAGATCCGTGAATTCGCGGCGGCCGTGGGCGACACCCACCCCGTCTTCGTCGACCCGCAGGCGGCACGGGCGCTCGGGCACCTGGACGTGATCGCCCCGCCCACCTTCATCTTCACCCTCGCGCAGCGCGCCACCGACCAGGTGGTGCACGATCCCGAACTCGGCCTGGACTACAGCCGTGTGGTCCACGGCGACCAGCGGTTCGTCTACAGCCGCCCGATCTACGCCGGCGACCGGCTGACGGTCGTGGTGCACGTGGACAACATCAAGACGCTGGCCGGCAACGACGTCGTCGACCTGCGCGGCGAGGTGGACACCGACACCGGCGAACACGTCGTCACGGTCTATCTGACGCTGGTCTCCCGGGCCGCCGGCTGACCCTGCCGCCAACCACAGCCGCAGCCGCAGCCGTAGTCGCTGCAACAGTCGTACGGGCTGCCGCGGGCACGACCGTTGCACCAAACCAGCACGCAGCCGCTGCCGCGGCGCCCAACAGGGCGGGGGGGGGGGGGGGGTTTTTTTTAAACCCCCCCCCCCCCCCACCCCCAACCCCCCCCCCCCCCCGCGGGGGGGCCCCCCCCCGGGGGGGGGCGCCCCCCCCCGGGGGGGCCCCCCCCCGTCCGCGTCGGATCAGGTCTTGCTGGGCACC
>NZ_JBEHZD010000487.1:0-6095 GCF_040240285.1 Streptomyces sp. HSW2009
GGGGGGCGGCGGGGGGGGTCCCGTGGCCCACGCGGCGGCGGGGGGGGTGGTCGGCGCGCGCCGCGCGCGCCCGCCCCCCCCCCCGCCGTCGTGTCGCGGGCCGTTCGGCCCTCAGATGCCGGCTGCGTCCGCCAGGTCGCGCTTGACGGCGGCGAGCACGTCGGCCGCCCTGGTGCGGGCCGCCGGCAGCGCGTCGGGTGCCCCGACCGGCAGCACGACCTCCAGGTAGCACTTGAGCTTGGGCTCGGTGCCGCTGGGGCGCACGATGACGCGGGCCGACCGGACGCCGGAGGCGGCGTCGCCGGCCAGGTGGTAGCGCAGCCCGTCGGTGGGCGGCAGCGCGTCCGAGCCCAGCGACAGGTCCTGGGCCGAGGTCACCGGCAGGCCGGCCAGTGCGGTGGGCGGCTGGGCGCGCAGCCGCTGCATGGCCGCCGCGATCACCGACAGGTCCTCGACCCGTACCGAGAGCTGGTCGGTGGCGTGCAGTCCGTGCGCCACCGCGAGCTCGTCCAGGAGCGCGGGCAGCGAGCTGCCGCCGGCCTTCAGTTCGGCCGCCAGCTCGGCGATGAGCAGCGCGGCGGTGATGCCGTCCTTGTCGCGGACGCCGGCCGGGTCCGTGCAGTAGCCGAGGGCCTCCTCGTACGCGTAGCGCAGGCCGTCCACCCGGGCCAGCCACTTGAAGCCGGTCAGCGTCTCCGCGTACGGGACGCCCGCGGTGGCCGCGATCCGGGACAGCAGCGAGGAGGAGACGATGGTGGTGGCGAACGTGCCGGCGCTGCCCTGGCCGACCCGGCCGGAGCGCACCAGGTGGGCCGCGAGCAGCGCGCCGACCTCGTCGCCGCGCAGCATCCGCCAGCCGGCCGGCACCGCCGGGTCGGGCACGGCCACGGCGCAGCGGTCGGCGTCCGGGTCGCTGGCGAGGACGATGTCCGGGCTGGTCGGGGCGCTGGTCGGGCTGCCAGGGGCTGCGGCCGTCGCGGCGCGGGCCGTGGCGAACGCCAGGTCCATCGCGCCCGGTTCCTCCGGGTGGGGGAAGGCGACCGTGGGGAAGTCCGGGTCGGGCTCGGCCTGCTCGGTGACGACGAGCGGGGCCGGGAAGCCGGCGCGGGCGAACGCGGCGCTCACCGTGGCCAGGCCGACACCGTGCAGCGGCGTGTAGACCACCTGCACCGCGCGGGCCGAGTCGGGCGCGAGCACGCCGGTGGCGCGCTCCAGGTACGCGTCGATGACCTCTTCGCCGGCGATCTCCCAGCCGGTCTCCGGCCGCGGCACCTCGTGCACGCCGGCCACCGCGGCGATCTCGGCGGCGATCTCGGCGTCCGCCGGCGGCACGATCTGGGCGCCGCCGCGCGATGCGGTGCCGGCGACGCCGTCGCCCAGGTACACCTTGTAGCCGTTGTCGCACGGCGGGTTGTGGCTCGCGGTGACCTCGACGCCGGCGATCGCGCCCAGGTGCCGTATGGCGAAGGCCAGGACCGGGGTCGGCAGCGGGCGCGGCAGCAGTACGGCGCGCAGCCCGGCGCCGGTGATGACGGCCGCGGTGTCGCGGGCGAAGTCGGCGCTGCGGTGCCGGGCGTCGTAGCCGATGACCACCAGGCCGGGCCGCTGCCCGGCGCCGGCGGCCGGCTGCTGCCGCTGGGTGAGGTAGCTGGCGAGGCCGGCGGCGGTCTTGATGACCACCGCGCGGTTCATGCGCATGGGGCCCGCGCCCAGTTCGGCGCGGAGCCCCGCGGTGCCGAACTGGAGGGTGCCGGCGAAGCGCGCGGCCAGCTCGTCGAGTGCCGCGGCCCCCTCGTCGGTGCCGGTGCCGGTGCCGGTGCCGGTGCCGGTGGCGCCCGCCGCGGCGTCGACGAGGGCCGTGAGCTCCGCGCGGGTCTGCGGGTCGGGGTCGTCCGCGAGCCAGGCCCTGGCCCGGGCGATCAGTTCCTGCTGCGCGTCCTGCTGGTCCTGCTGCACGGTGGTTCTGCCTCTCGCGTGAGGGTCGCGTACTGCGCGGTGCCGACGCCGGCGCCGCCGGGCGGCTCCGGCGCCGTGGGGGCCGGGGGCGGGCGGGCCCGGCCCGGGGCACCGCTCAGAGCTTGCCCAACACCTGGCTCAGCAGGCTGCCCATCCGGGCCGCCGAGTCGCGGCCGGCCGGGAGGACCTCTGCGTGGTTGAGGGGTTCGCCGGTCATGCCGGCGGCCAGGTTGGTCACCAGCGAGATGCCGAGCACCTCGGCGCCGGCCTCGCGGGCGGCGATCGCCTCCAGCGTGGTGGACATGCCGACCAGGTCGGCGCCCATGGTGCGGATCATCGCGATCTCGGCGGGCGTCTCGTAGTGCGGCCCGGGGAACTGGGCGTACACGCCCTCCTCCAGACTCGCGTCCACCTGCTGGCAGAGCGCGCGCAGCCGCGGCGAGTACAGGTCGGTGAGGTCCACGAAGTTGGGGCCCACGATCGGCGAGGTGGCCGTGAGGTTGATGTGGTCGCTGATGAGCACCGGCTGACCCACCCGCATCCCGACCCGCAGCCCGCCACAGCCGTTGGTGAGCACCACGGTCTTGCAGCCGGCGGCGACGGCGGTGCGCACCCCGTGCGCCACGGCCGCCACGTCGCGGTTCTCGTAGTAGTGCGTACGGCCGAGGAAGACCAGCGCGCGCTTGCTGCCGATGCGGTACGAGCGCACGGTGCCCGCATGTCCTGCGACCGCCGGGGCGGGGAAGCCGGGCAGCTCGGTGACCGGGAACTCGCATTCCGGGGTGCCGAGCGCGTCGGTGGCGGGCACCCAGCCGGAGCCCATCACGAGCGCCACGTCGTGGGTCTCGGCGCCGGTGAGCTCGCGCAGCCGGGCGGCGGCGCCGTCGGCGGCGTCGTAGGGGCTTCGGCCGCCGGCGTGGAGCGGGCCGCCCTGGATGTCCGAAGAAGCAGATGCGTTCACGCGGACGAGGGTAACCGGTAATCCCCTACGCGCGTAGATGCGTTTGCGACGATGTGTGGGCCCATGGCGCATTGCGGTCCTTACAAGCGCCCGTGCTGGTGTCGTGGCCAGGGCCTCAGCAGATTCGTGTCCCGGGCCTCAGCAGGGCCGCTTGCGCAGTTCCATCACGTAGTCGTGCGGCGCGCCGGCGGACTCGGCGGCGTCAGCCACCTCGCCGAGGTAGCGGGCCGACGGCAGCCCGCCCTCGTACCCGTTGAGCACGTACAGCCACGCGGTCACGTCGCCGTCCAGGGTGTGCACCCGCATCCGCGTGCGCCGGTAGATGCCGAGCCCCACGCCCTCCCAGCCGTCCATCCCGGCCTCGTCCATCGGGGCGATGTCGTACAGCGCGACGAAGACCTGCGAGCCGGGCGCCTCGGCCAGCGTGGCCAGCGCGCCCTCCCACCCCATCTGCTCGCCGCCGAAGGTCAGCCGCCAGCCGGAGAGCCAGCCGGTGCCGCGCAGCGGCGAGTGCGGGGCGCGGCGGGACATCAGCCGCGCGTCGAGGTTGCCGGCGTACGCGGCGTAGAGCGACATGGCTTTGAGGGTACGGGAGTGCAGCGTGCGGCCGTCTGGGGCGAGCTGGCGACGGGCGGCGGCGCGGGCGGAGGGACCCAAGAGGCGGTGGTTTTGATGAGTGCGGGACAATGAGGCACGTACTGCATCCCCCTGGGGGCGACCCCCGGACCGGCCGGCGGTGGCAACCGGCCGCCTCCGCGGCGCGGTCGGGCATCCCGGGCCGACCGAGACGAATACGCGAGGCGAACTTCAGTGACCCGAATCGTGATCATTGGCGGCGGACCTGGCGGCTACGAGGCGGCGCTGGTCGCAGCGCAGCTCGGCGCGGACGTGACCGTCGTGGACTGTGACGGCCTCGGCGGCGCCTCGGTGCTGACCGACTGCGTACCGTCGAAGACCCTGATCGCGACGGCGGAGGTGATGACGACCTTCGACTCCTCGTACGAGGAACTGGGGATCATCGTCGCCGACGACACGCCGCCCCTGGAGCAGGCGGCCCGCGTGGTCGGCGTGGACCTCGGCAAGGTCAACCGCCGGGTGAAGCGGCTCGCGCTGGCCCAGTCGCACGACATCACCGCCTCCGTCACCCGTGCGGGTGCCCGGGTGATGCGCGGCCGGGGTCGCATCGAGCCGGCCCAGGCGCCGGACGGCTCGCGGACGGTCACCGTGCAGGCGGCCGACGGTACGGAGGAGACGCTGGCTGCGGACGCGGTGCTGATCGCCACCGGCGCCCACCCGCGGGAGATCCCGGACGCGCTGCCGGACGGCGAGCGCATCCTGAACTGGACCCAGGTCTACGACCTCGACGAGCTGCCGGCCGAGCTGATCGTGGTCGGCTCGGGCGTCACCGGCGCCGAGTTCGCCGGCGCGTACCAGGCGCTGGGCTCCAAGGTCACCCTCGTCTCCTCGCGGGACCGGGTGCTGCCGGGTGAGGACCCGGACGCCGCGGCCGTACTGGAAGACGGCTTCCGTCGCCGCGGCATGCATGTGATGGCCCGCTCGCGCGCCCAGTCCGCCAAGCGGGTCGGCGACCGGGTGGAGGTCACGCTCGCCGACGGCCGCGTCATCTCCGGCACGCACTGCCTGATGGCGGTCGGCTCGATCCCCAACACCGCCCGGATGGGTCTGGAGGAGGCCGGGGTCAGGCTCCAGGAGTCCGGGCACATCTGGACCGACAAGGTCTCCCGGACCAGCGCGCCGGGCGTGTACGCGGCCGGCGACTGCACCGGCGTCTTCGCGCTCGCCTCGGTCGCCGCCATGCAGGGGCGCATCGCGATGTACCACTTCCTCGGCGACGCGGTGGCCCCGCTGAACCTGAAGGCGGTCTCCGCGAACGTCTTCACCGACCCGGAGATCGCCACCGTCGGCTACACCCAGGCCGACGTGGACAGCGGCAAGATCGACGCCCGGGTGGTGAAGCTGCCGCTGCTGCGGAACGCGCGGGCGAAGATGCAGGGCATCAGGGACGGCTTCGTGAAGCTCTTCTGCCGGCCCGGCACGGGCATCGTGGTCGGCGGCGTGGTCGTCGCCCCGCGCGCCAGCGAGCTGATCCACCCGATCTCGGTCGCCGTGGACAACAATCTGACCGTCGCACAGATCGCGAACACCTTCACGGTCTACCCGTCGCTCTCGGGTTCGATCGCCGAGGTCGCCCGACAGCTCCAGACCCGCAAGACCCAAAACGAGCTCTAACGCGCTCCTATATCACCTGCGACACCCCGCAGCGAACAACTTCTGCTAATTGGCGCAACCGGCTGAAAGCAGACGGTCGTTGGCGTTACTGTCAGTTTCGTGTTCGCTGCAGAACGTCGCCAATTGATCCTTGAAATGGTGCGCGCGAACGGAGCCGTCTCGCTCCGTGAGCTCGCCCGTGTCGTCCAGACCTCCGAAGTGACCGTACGGCGGGACGTGCGGGCGCTGGAGGCGGAAGGACTGCTCGACCGCCGGCACGGCGGTGCGGTATTGCCGGGTGGTTTCACCAGGGAGTCCGGCTTTCCGCAAAAGTCCCATCTAGCAACCGCGGAGAAGACGGCCATCGCCGACGTCGCCGCCGGTCTCGTCGAAGAGGGCGAGGCCGTGGTGGTCGGCGCGGGGACGACGACGCAGGAGCTGGCCCGCCGGCTCGCCCGCGTCCCCGGTCTGACCGTGGTCACCAACTCCCTGCTCGTCGCCCAGGCCCTGGCCCATGCCAACCGGGTCGAGGTCGTGATGACCGGCGGCACCCTCCGCGGGTCCAACTACGCCTTGGTGGGCAGCGGTGCCGAGCAGTCCCTCCAGGGCCTGCGCGTCTCCCGCGCCTTCCTGTCGGGCAGCGGGCTCACCGCCGAGCGCGGTCTGTCCACGTCCAACATGCTCTCCGCGAGCGTGGACCGGGCGTTGGTGCAGGCGGCGGCCGAGGTGGTGGTGCTCGCCGACCACTCGAAGCTGGGTACGGACACGATGTTCCAGACCGTGCCCACGGACGTCATCACCCGGCTGGTGACGGACGAGCCACCGAGCCGTGAGGACCGCTCCGCCATCGAACTCCAGGCCCTCGCCGACCAGGGCGTACAGATCACGGTCGCGGGGGTGGGCCAACAGGCGCCCGCGCCGGGGCAGGGCGCGGCGGGCGGGGGCGTAT
>NZ_JBEHZD010000488.1:0-6085 GCF_040240285.1 Streptomyces sp. HSW2009
AGCAGCGCCTCGGTCTGCGCCGACAGCGGCGGGGCCCCCGGCCCGGCGCCCCCCGCGGGCCCCGGCCAGGTCCCATACGCACCGCACGACGCCCCAGGTCCCCGCCCCGCCACGGCCCGCCGCGCGCGAACCGACAGCGCGCGCGCCGCCGCACGCCGGTGGTCCCCCACCGGCCGCACGGCGGGCCCGACGCCCGCGCTCCGGGGTGACGCACCCGACACCGCGACCGGCATCCGCGCGACAGGCCCGACATCCGACACCGCGCCACCGCACCCCACGTCCACGTACGAACCGATGCCGGCGCACACACCGGCACCTGCGCCCACCCCCACCCACACGGCCGCACGCACCACCGCGCCCGACGCCCGCGCGACAGGCCCGACACCCGACACCGCGCCGCCGCACCCCACGTACGAACCGACACCGGCTGCAAGGCCAGCGGAGACGGCGGGACCCGCACGGCCAGCACGGCCAGCAGAAGCAGCACCCCTCGCCACCCCCGTCTCACGCCCCGTCATCAGCATCCGGAGCATCCGGCCGGTTCCCGTCCCAGCGGGCCCGTCGCATGTCGAGGCGGGGCAGGGCCGCCCGGGAACGATCACCGGCGCGGCCGGCGGGCCGCTCGTACCGGGGCCGCCCCGGGCCATCGCCACCCGCATCGGCATCGGCACCCGCATCCACAGCCCTCGCGCGCGCGGGCTCGCGGAGCGGGGTGCCCTCGGTCCGGTAGTGCTGCAACGCCTCCCGCTCGTGGCCGGGCAGCAGCGCACCGTCCGAGCGCACCACGCGCCACCACGGGCCCATGTCGCCGTACGTCGCCATCACCCGCCCCACCTGGCGCGGACCGCCCACGCCGCGACCACCGCCGCCGGCGATCGGGGGCGCATCGGGGTCGATCTCCTGGGCCAGCCACTCGGCGACGTCGCCGTAGGTCATCACCCGGCCGGGCGGAATCAGTTCGGCGACGGCCAGTACCCGTTCGGCGTACTCAGGCAGTCCGTCCGGCTCGGGGCGTTCCTCGCTCTGGCGGCTCATCCGACTCATCCTGCCGTACGCCACCGACAGCCGACCGTCGTGATCACACCGTGTGCGCACCCGTGCTACGGCGCGTACCATCCGTATTTCGCGCCCCCGAAGTACCCCCTGATGCCGGCCCCGGCCACGCGGCCATGCCACCATCTTCCGGGCGGTGACAGGTGATACGAGATCAAGAAGAGACGACTGAGATGCAGGGTGCGCAGCCTCCAGAAGAGGACGGTGCTCCCGCCGCGCTGCCTCGCGCCGAAGAGTCCGCCGCTTCCGTGGGGGCCACGGATTCCACCGAGCCGGCGCCGGCGCCGACCGAGCCCGCCGAGCCCGCTCCGGCCGATTCCCCCGAGCCCGCCCCGGTCGACCCTCCCGATCCCACCGCGGCCGGCGCCGCATCCGTAACCCCGAACCTCACGAAGCCCACGGAGCCCGCCCCGACGCCCGACGACGCCCCGGCCGACACCAGCACCCGCGCCGACACCGAAGCCGGACCGGCCACCGAAACCGATCCCGAGTCCGCCCCCGAAACCGACCCTCCAGACGCCCCCACCACCGGCGCGCACCGCTGTGAGGAGCCGGAGTTGCCCGCGGACCGGGTCGCGGTCGACGAGCCGCTGTTGCCCGCCCGGGTGCACCGGCCGTCCGACCTGGTCAAGCTGTTGCTCGGGGTGCTGGGCCTGGCCGTCGTACTGGCCGTGGCGGCGTTCGCGCACGGGACGACCACCGGTCTCGCGAAGGACATCAGCAAGGGCGCCGGACAGGCCCCCGACCTGCTGATCGAGTTCGCCGGCCTGGCGTCGAGCGTCGCGGTGCTCATCCTTCCGGTGGCGTTCGCCATGGAACGGCTGATCAAGCGCGACGGGCTGCGGATCGCCGACGGCGTGCTCGCCGCCGTACTCGCGCACGGCGTCTCGCTCGCCACCGACCTGTGGGTGGCCCGTTCGGCGCCCGACTCGGTGCGCGAGACCCTGACCCAGGAGTCCCCGGGCGGCGCCTTCTCCGACCCCGTGCACGGCTACCTCGCCCCCGTCATCGCCTACATGACGGCCGTCGGCATGGCCCGCAGGCCGCACTGGCGGGTGGCGATGTGGGTGGTGCTGCTGCTCGACGCGTTCGCCGTGCTCGTCGGCCGCTACACCACGCCCTTCTCCATCCTGATCACGGTGCTCATCGGCTGGACGGTGGCGTACGGGACGCTGTACGCGGTGGGCTCGCCCAACGTCCGGCCCACCGGCCAGCACCTGCTGCTCGGCCTGCGCCGGGTCGGGTTCAGCCCGGTCAGCGCGCTGCGCTGGGACGAGGGGATCAGCGGCGAACAGCCCGCAGGCGCCGACCGCGGCCGGCGCTACCTGGTCACCCTGGAGGACGGCCCGCCGCTGGACGTCACCGTCGTGGACCGCGAGCAACAGGCGCAGGGCTTCTTCTACCGCACCTGGCAACGGCTCGCGCTGCGCTCCATCACCCAGCGCCGCAGCCTCCAGTCACTGCGCCAGGCCCTGGAACAGGAGGCGCTGCTCGCCTACGCGGCCATCGCCGCCGGGGCCAACGCGCCCAAGCTGATCGCCACCTCCGAGCTCGGCCCGGACGCGGTGATGCTGGTGTACGAGCACACCGGCGGACGGACCCTGAACGCGCTGCCCGACGAGCAGATCACCGACGAGTTGCTGGCCGGCGCCTGGCGGCAGGTGCGGGCGCTCCAGTCGCGGCGGATCGCGCACCGCAGGCTGGAGGGCGACGCGATCCTGGTGGATCGTTTTGGCCGGGTCATCGTCTCGGACCTGCGCGGCGGTGAGATCGCCGCCGGCGACATGGTGCTGCGGATGGACATCGCGCAGCTGCTCACCACGCTCGCGCTGCGGGTGGGCGCCGAGCGCTCGGTGGCCGCGGCGGTCGAGGTCATCGGCCCGGACGCGGTCGCCGACAGCCTGCCGCTGCTCCAGCCGCTCGCCCTCAACCGCGCCACCCGCGCCACGCTCCGACACCTCGCCAGGGAGCGGGCGAACCGGCAGCGCGAGGCGGTGCTCGCGGCGGCCCGTACCGAGAAGGCGGAGCGTGAGGCGGAGGCCGCCGCGGCCAAGGAACGCGCCGACGTGGAGCCGCTGGACCGCAAGGCGCGCAAGGCGCTCAAGGCGGAGCGACAGGCCCAGAAGCGGGCCACGGACGAGGCCCTTGAGGAGGCACGCGAAGAGGACCTGCTCTCGCAGATCCGGCAGCAGGTGCTGTTGGTGCGTCCGCAGGCGCCCATAGAGCCGGTACGCCTGGAGCGCATCAAGCCGCGCACGCTGGTCAGCTTCTGCGCCGGCGCGTTCGCCGCATACTTCCTGCTCTCCCAGTTCACACACATCAAGCTGGGCCAGGTGATAGGCGAGGCCAACTGGGCGTGGGTGGCCATCGCGCTGTTCTTCTCCGGTCTGACCTACGTGTGCGCGGCGATCAGCCTGCTCGGCTTCGTACCGGAGAAGGTGCCGTTCGGGCGGACCGTGCTGGCGCAGGTCGCCGCCTCGTTCGCGAAGCTGGTCGCGCCGGCCGCGGTCGGCGGCGTGGCGCTGAACACCCGCTTCCTGCAACGGGCCGGGGTGCGCCCGGGGCAGGCGGTGGCCAGCGTCGGCGCCTCCCAGCTCTTCGGCCTGGCCAGCCACGTGATCCTGCTCGGCACCTTCGGCTACATCACCGGCACCGAGCGCACCCCCACCCTCTCGCCGTCCCGCACGGTGATCGCCGGGCTGCTGACGGCAGCGGTCCTCGCGCTGGTGGTGACGGCCGTGCCCGTGCTGCGCAAGTTCGTCTCGACCCGGGTCCGCTCGCTGTTCGCCGGTGTCGTCCCACGCATGCTCGACCTGCTCCAGCGCCCGCAGAAGCTGTTCGCCGGCATCGGCGGCATGCTGCTGCTGACCGCGACGTTCGTGATGTGCCTGGATTCCTCCATCCGCGCCTTCGACGGCGAGCTCAGCTACGCGAGCATCGCGGTGGTCTTCCTCGCCGGCAACGCGCTGGGCTCGGCGGCGCCCACCCCCGGCGGCGTCGGCGCGGTCGAGGCGGCCCTGATCGCCGGCCTCACCTTCGCCGGCCTCCCGTACGACACGGCGGCGCCCGCGGTGCTGCTGTTCCGCCTGATGACGTTCTGGCTGCCGGTGCTGCCGGGCTGGCTGTCCTTCTCGTACCTGACGCGCAAGGAAGCGCTGTAACGCACGGGGCTGGCGCCGCCCGGGCGCACGGGGCGCGCGCCGCCGTGGCGCACGGGGCGCGCCGCGCCGCGGATGTCGCCCGTCAGCCGGCCGGGTGCAGGTGTACGCGCGCCCACTCCGCAAACGGGGTCGGGGTCAGCCCCAGGGCGCGGGCGAACTCGGGGCGGGCCGGCTGCGGGTGCTCGTTGAGGTGGGACTGGCCGAAGCCGGACTCCGGCATTCCGGCGGCGCGCGCCTCCTCTTCGGTGAGCTCGGGCGCGGTCAAGGGGACGCCCAGCCGCTCGGCGAGGACCGCGGTGACCTCCGCCACCGTGCGCAGGTCGCTCGCCAACTCCAGCTCCACCCCGGAGAACCGCTGCGGGTCGGCCACGGCGGCGGCTGCTGCCGCGCCGATGTCGGCGACCGCGACCAGGGCCAGTTCGGTCCCCGGCCGCAACAGTGTCACCAGCCCGCCGGCGGCCCCGCGCGGAAAGACGATCCCCGCATCCGGCAGCAGGTTCTCCATGAAGAAGCCGGGTTTGATGAGCGTCCAGTGCGCGAAGCCCGCCGCCCGCACCCGGTCCTGGATGCCGGCCTTGGCCGCGTAGTACGCGTCGAGCCAGGCCCAGCGCCCCGTCACCCACGCCGTGTGCTGGCCGGCGCCGGAGACCGAGGTGTGCACGAACTGGGGCACGCCCGCGGCCCGCGCGGCCTCGATCAGGTTGCCGGCCTGGGCGACCTCGCCGTCGAAGCCCCGCCCAGCCAGGTCGGGCATCTGCACCGAGAAGACGGCGCGGGCGCCCTCGGCGGCGCGGGTCAGCGATGCCGGGTCGTCGAGGTCGCCGACGGCGAGGGCGACGCCGCGCGCCGCAAGCGCCCGGGCCCGGGCGGTCTCGGGATCGCGGACCAGCGCCCGGACGGGCACGCCGGCGGCCAGCAGGGCCCGGGCGGTGGCGCCGCCCTGCTGCCCGGTGGCGCCGGTGACCAGGACGGGGGTGGGTTCGGTGGCCATGACACTCCTCGGAGAATGACGGCAGAAAGAAATGGCGGGGCCCGCCATTTACCTGACCAGTACGATACGGAGGGCCCCGCCATTTAGCAATCCTCGGAGGTGACGCCCATGACCGGGCAACGCGCTGACGCCCGGCGCAACTACGCACGCATCCTCGCCGTGGCCGAAGCCGAGGTCGCCGCGCACGGCGCCGACGCGTCCCTGGAGCAGATCGCCCGCACCGCCGGGGTCGGATCGGCCACCGTGCGCCGACACTTCCCCGGCCGGCGCGCGCTGCTGGCCGCCGTGTTCGGCGAACGGATCGCGGTGCTGTGCGCCCGCGCCACCGCACTGACCGACGCGCCCGACGCCCGGCAGGCGCTCCTGGAGTGGCTGCACGCGCTCACCGCGTACGCCGCATCGGCCCGCGGCATGGCCGACGCGCTGATGCAGGACGGGCTGACCGACCCGGAACAGGTGCAGGACTGCTCGACCAAGCTCCGGGCGGCGGCCGAACCACTGGTGCAGCGCGCCGCACAGGCCGGCGCCCTGGCCCCCGGCGTCACCGCGGCCGACCTGCTCACCCTCGTCACCGGCATCGCCCTGGCCACCGAACACCACCAGGACCCGACCGCCGAGGCCGGCCGCCTGCTCGACCTGACGGTGCGGGGGGTCGTTCCGCCGCGCTGAACCGGGGCGTACGGGCCCCGGCCCACCCAGCCCAAGGCCCCTCACCCCTCACCCGTCCGGCGCGCTGTGCGGGCGGGGTGCTGTGGCAGCGCCCGGACGGGCACGCCGGCGGCCCGCCGGGCCCCGGCGGGGGGGCCCCCCCGCCGGCCCGGGGGGCCGGGGGGGGGGGGGGGCGGGCGCGGGGGCCGCCCCCGCGGGCCGTGGTCGAGGC
>NZ_JBEHZD010000489.1:0-6068 GCF_040240285.1 Streptomyces sp. HSW2009
GGGGGGGGGGGGCGGGGTTACACCCTTCGCCCGGTGGGGGGGGCCCCCGGGGGGGGGGGGGGGGGCGCCTCGGGGGGGGGGGGGGGGGGGGGGGGGGGCCGGCCCCCCCCCCCCCCCGACTCCCTCAACGAGGCCGGCTTCGTCGAGACCACCCTCGATGCCATTGGCGGGCGCGGGGTCCACGTCTTCCACGCCGAGGGCGCCGGCGGCGGGCACGCCCCCGACATCCTGAAGGTGGCCGCCGAGGCGAACGTCCTGCCCGCCTCCACCAACCCGACGCTGCCGTACACCAGGAACACCGTGGCCGAGCACATCGACATGCTGGCCTCCGCCCACCACCTCGATCTCAGCAACAAGAACGACCAGGCGTTCGCCGACTCCCGCATCCGCTCCACGACCATGTTCGCGGAGGACGTGCTGCACGACATGGGCGCGATGTCCATCACCTCCTCCGACGCCCAGGCCATGGGGCGCATCGGCGAGGTCGTGACCCGCACCTGGCAGGTCGCCCACGTCATGAAGGAGTGGAGCCACAAGACCTTCAGGGACGCGCACTTCTTCTACCGTCCCGAGCGGGGAGCCGGCGACAACGCGCGTGCGCTGCGCTACGTGGCCAAGTACACGATCAACCCCGCCATCGCCCACGGCATCGACGAGTACGTCGGTTCGGTGCAGGTGGGGAAGCTCGCCGACCTGGTGCTGTGGGACCCGCGGTTCTTCGCCGTACGACCCGAAGTGGTCATCAAGGGCGGCGCCATGGTGATCGGCAACCTGGGCGACCCCAACGGCTCGGTGTCGACGCCGCAACCGACTCTCCTGCGCCCGGCGATGGCCGGTGCGCTCGCCTCCCGGCTGTCCTACTCGTTCGTCTCGGACAAGGTCCTCAACCCGCCGTCCGGCACCGACCCCTACGGCACGGTGCGGGGCCAGGGCGTGTTCAAGGACTCCTTGCGGGCCACCCTCGGCCTGCGGCGTGAGTTGAAGGGGGCCAAGCCCGTCAAGGACGTCAAGAAGGCAGACATGGTCTTCAACGGCGGGCGGTTCGGCATCGACATCGACCCGAGCACGTTCAAGATCGCGGTAGAGATCCCGGGGCTCGCCACGACGCAGGGCCACGGCCTCGTCAAGCACCGGAGCCGTGCCGGCTTCTGGTACCTCGACCAGCCGAATCCGCCGAGGAGCCTGCCGCTCACCCAGCGGTACCTGATGTTCTGAGGCATCTGATGAGCACCTCCTCGCTCCTGCTCGCCCTCCTGGGCGACGCCCGGCTCCCGTCCGGGGGACACACGCAGTCCGCAGGTCTGGAGCCGGCCCTGCGGGCCGGCACGACGGCCGCCCAGGTTCCCGCCTACCTGCGTGCCCGCCTCCGTACGGGCACCCGTGTCGAGGCGGGGACCGCCGTCGTCGCCCGTGCCGTCGCAGCCGGCGGCGGCGATCTCGCCGAGGTCGAGGCCGCCTGGGCCGCCCGGACCCCCAGCCGGGCGCTCAGGGCCAACGGGCGGCGCCTGGGGCGCGGATACCTGCGCGTCTTGCAGACGCTCTGGCCCGGGCCGCTCGACGCCCGCGCCCGCACCTGGTCGCGCCCGGTCGTGCTGGGTCTGATCGCCCACCGCGCCGCGATGGCCCCCACCGACGTGGCGCGCCTGGTCGGGTACGACGACGTCCAGACCGCGACGGCGGCCCTGCTCAAGCTGGAGCCGCAGGACCCGCTGCTCGTCGCCGCGTGGGTGAAGGACCTGCTGCCCGACATCGAGGAGATGGCCGCTCAGGTCGCCCAACTGCGCACCCCCGAACAGATCCCGGCCCACGGCGCCCCCCTCATCGAGCGCTGGGCCGAGACCCACGACACCACGACAGAAAGACTCTTCAGTGCCTGAGAACACCACCGCCCCCACCCGCGCCATGCGTCTGGGCGTAGCCGGTCCCGTCGGCACCGGCAAGAGCTCGCTGATCGCGACGCTGTGCAGGGCCCTCTCCGGCGAACTGCGCCTGGGCGTCATCACGAACGACATCTACACCGACGAGGACGCACGCTTCCTCAAGAGCGCCGGGGTGCTGGACCCCGAACGAATCCGCCCGGTGGAGACGGGCGCGTGCCCGCACACCGCGATCCGCGACGACGTGACCGCCAACCTGCTGGCGGCCGAGGACATGGAGGCCGACTTCGGTCCGCTGGACCTGGTCATCATCGAGTCCGGCGGCGACAACCTCACCGCGACCTTCTCCCCGGCCCTGGTGGACGCCCAACTGTTCGTCCTGGACGTGGCCGGCGGCGGTGACGTCGTACGCAAGGGCGGCCCCGGCATCGCCCGCGCCGACCTGCTCGTGATCAACAAGACCGACCTCGGCCCGTACGTGGGCGTGGACGTCGAGCGGATGGCCCGTGAGGGCCGCGAGGCTCGCCAGGGCTCCCCGGTGGTCGCGCTGTCCCGGCACGACGAGGCGTCCGTCCGGATGCTGACCGGCTGGGTACGCGACACCCTCGCCCACTACCGAACCGGCGAGCACACCCCCGTCGACCCCGGCCCCATGGCCCCGCACTTCCACGCCGACCAGGACGGCGAGGGCGATCACCCGCACACCCACGCCGACGGCACCCACCACACACACCGCCACGCGCCGGCAAGCGCAGGACAGAGCGCGTGACCCAGCCGACCCGCCTGTGCGTCGCCCCGACGCAGAGCCGTAGCCGCGTCCTCCACACGACCGGGCACCTGACGGTGCGGGTCATGGACCAGGACGCAGCCGGCGCCAGGGTGGGGCTGCTCGCCACCCAGGCCCTGCTGCTGGCCGGTGACGACGTCCGCATCGAGGTGGACGTCGCCCCGGGCGCCTGGCTCGACGTCGTGGAGACGACCGGCACCGTCGCCTACGGAGGCGAGGCACCGTCCACCTGGACGGTCGACGCCACCGTGGGCGACGGAGCCGTCCTGACCTGGGCGGGCAAGCCGTTCGTGGTGTCGGACGAGAGCGTCACCCACCGCCACACCCGGATCAGGCTGCACGGCACCGGCAAGGCGCTGACGCAGGAGAAGGCCGTGCTGGGGCGCGCCGGGCAGGTGGGCGGGGACCTGAGCACGTCCGTGGAGGCCAGCGACGACACCGGGCCGGTTCAGGTGGGACACCTGAACCTGGGACGGCAGGCCCGTCAGATGCCGGGCATCTTCGGGAACCTGCGTTCCATGGACACGGTCACCGCCCTGGGATGGACACCCGGGCCAGTGGGCGAGCCGGCGGCCGGCACCACCGGGCCCGGGGAGACCTACTTCCCCCTGGACCGGGCCGGGGCCACGCTGCGGTGGATGGGAATCGGCCGGTTCCGCGACCGGTTGTGCGACGTCACCTTCGCGGCCTGGCAGGAGGAGGTCATGAGTGACTACCGCGCGCGTGCGGGGGCGGTCGCGCATGCCGAGCGGTCCGCGCCGACCAGACGCCCGAGGGCGCATCTCTGACCTGCACGGCGGCGTGCGGAGCCGGCGACAAAGTCGTGGGTGGGCGTCGTAGCTGGATGACGGGACGGCGGGGCGGTAGCCAGGAGGGGGCGGGCCCCGCCGTCCCGGGTTCGGTCAGCCGTGGGCGGCCGATGGTTGCGGTCTGCGCCGGCGGCTGCGGACCGAGTCGAGTATCTCGCCCACCCGGACGGCCGTGTGGGAGAGCAGGGTCGAGGTGATCCCGTGGGTGTGCTCGGTCGCCCCCTGGAGGTAGATGCCGGCCGTGACGTGGTCGGCGACACAGACTCGGTGGTCACGGGTGACGCGCAGCGCGCCCTGCTCGTCGCGTTGGCACAGCGCGTCGGCCGCGCCGAGTAGCGGCCCCGGGTCCGGCGGCCGGTAGCCCGTGGCGTACACCAGCAGATCGGCTTCGAGTACCTGGAGTTCGCCGGTGGGCAGGAACTCCACGGTGGCCCGCAGACCGTCGGCGTCGGACTCCACCGAGCGCAGCCGCGAGACGTTGAGCATGCGCAGCCGCTCCTTCCCCTGCACCCGTTCCTGGTACTGGGTGCGGTAGAGCGATTCGATCAACTCCAGGTCCACCGCCGAGTAGTTGGTGCTGCGGTGGTAGCCGAGCAGGGAGTCCTTCACCTGCCGCGGTGCCTGGTAGTACGCGTCCACCGCCTCCGGGTCGAAGATGCGGTTGGCGAACGGACTGTCGTCGGCCGGCGTGTAGCCGTACTTGGCGAAGACGGCACACACCTCCGCTTCCGGGAAGGAGCGGTGTAGGTAGCCCACCGTCTCCGCGGCGGACTGGCCGGCACCGATGACGATCACCCGGTGCAGTTGCTGCCCGGCGAGTTCGGCCACCCGGGGCACCAAGTCGCGGTTGTGCAGGACTCGTTCCGAGGTGGGTGCCTCGGCGGGAACGTGGTGTTGCATGCCGGTCGCCACGCAGATGTCCCGGGTCCGCCGGACTTGGACGGTGTTCCCCTCGCGGCTGGTGACGTCGAAGTAGCGGATCTCCCCGTCGACCGTGACCGGAGTCACGGCGGTCACCTCGGCCGAGTAGTCCACCGCGTGGGCCATTCGGCCGGCTGCCCACTCGAAGTAGTCGTGGAACTCGATGCGGAGTGGGAAGAGCGTCTTCTGGTTGAGGAAGTCGACCAGTCGTCCCTGCTCCTTGAGGTAGTTGAGGAAGCTGTAGTCGCTGGTGGGGTCCCGCATGGTGACCAGGTCCTTCGGGAAGGACACCTGCATCGTCGCATCGTCGATGAGCATCCCCCGGTGCCAGCCGAACGTGTCCTGTTTTTCCAGGAAACGGGCATGGATGCGGTCCTGGTCCCTGGCGTGAGTGTTGTACTCCTCGATCGCTATGGCAAGCGCCAGGTTGGACGGCCCAAAGCCGATTCCTAGCAGGTCATAGATGGTTTCCGTGTCGCGGCTGACATGGTTCAACGCAGCATCGCCTCCCTAGCCGGGGCAATCCTAGGTAAGGTTAGCCTTGCCTTGCAACGGCGGTGTGGCTGATTCCGTCCACGCCGCTTCGGTCGTCGTTTGACGAAGTGTCACCCCATCCCGAGGGAGCTGCTGTATGCGGATCGCCATGTTCGGCTACCAGACCTGGGGGCATCGCACCCTGCGTGCGCTGCTGGATTCAGGCCATGAGGTGTGCCTGGTGGTGACCCACCCCAAGAGCGACCACGTGTACGAGAAGGTGTGGGACGACTCGGTGGCCGACCTCGCGGCAGAGCACGACGTCCCGGTCGTTCTGGCCAACCGGCCCACGGCCGAACTCACCGAGCAGCTCGCCGCATTGGCTCCCGACCTGATCGTCGCCAACAACTGGCGCACCTGGATACCGCCGGAGATCTTCGACCTGCCCCGGCACGGCACGCTCAACGTGCACGACTCGCTGCTGCCCGGCTACGCCGGCTTCTCGCCGATCATCTGGGCACTCATCAACGGCGAGCCCGAGGTGGGCGTCACCGCGCACCGGATGGACGCCACCTTGGACGCCGGGGACATCCTCCTCCAGCGCTCGGTGCCCGTCGGCCCCACCGACACCGCCACCGACCTCTTCCACGCCACCGTGGACCTGATCGCCCCGATCGTCACCGAGGCCCTGGAACTCATCGACTCGGGTCAGGCGGAGTGGACACCACAGGACCCGACCAAGGCCAGCTTCTTCCACAAGCGTTCGCTCGAAGACAGCCGGATCGACTGGAGTTGGCCGGCGGAGGACCTGGAGCGACTGGTCCGCGCGCAGTCCCACCCGTACCCGCACGCCTACGCCTACCACCGCGGCCAGCGCCTCGAAGTGGTGGCGGCCGGGCTCTCCCGGGGGTGCTACGGGGGGACGCCGGGGCGGATCTTCATCAAGGAGGGCGACGGCGTGGTGATCGTCGCCGGCGCCGAGGCCCGGCACGGACGCAGCCGCGGGCTGCTGCTCACCCGGGTCAGGACCGAGGACGGCGTCGAGTGGGCGGCCACCGACTACTTCCGCACCATGGGGGGCTATTTGCGCAGCCACCCGGAAACGGCAGGGTGAGTCAGCGCCGTGGCACAGTCAACCGCCGGCCCGCCGGGGCCGGCTGCACACCGGTCCGCCGCCGCCCCCGCGCCGGCGCCCCGCCC
>NZ_JBEHZD010000049.1:0-24826 GCF_040240285.1 Streptomyces sp. HSW2009
GAGCATCAGCCCGCCGGGTCCGGCGCCCACGCATGCAACGCGCATCGTCCTCATACCCCCTTGGCCGGGGCGGCGGGGGGCCCCGCCCCGCCGCCCGGCCCCCCCGGGGGCGGCGGGGGGGCCCCCCCCCGGGGGCCCCCCACGCTGCGGTACGGGGTGGGGCTGGCCCCCGACCAAGATCGGGGGCGGGCCGGGTGCTCTCCGGCCGCGCGGTCCGCGAGGCTGAGGGGGTCCGCAAGTCCCGTGCGATCCACAGGAGACGCTCCGTGCTCGACCACGTGCCGACCACCGCCCGCCACCACCGGGCCGGCCCCGGCCCCGACTCTGACCCCGGCCCCGACCTTGACCACTGGGTCACGCCGGAGCGGTCCGGCCCTCCGCGTCGACGCACCCGGGCCGCCGGCCGGCCCGCAGTGCGCCGCGGCCTCACGGCGCTCGTGGGCGCCGTCCTCGCGGTGACCTGCGCGCTGCCCGCCGCCGCGGCCCAGACCCCGACAGGTCGGGCGCACGGCGACGACCACCACACCACCCAGCAGGCCATGGACGAGGTCGTCGCTGCCGGCGTGCCCGGCATGGTGGCGCGGTCCAGCGGCGCCCGCGGGACGTGGGCCGGCCACTCCGGCGTGGCCGACCTGCACACTGGTGCCCCGCGCCAGGCCGACGAGCGCTACCGCGTCGGCTCCATCACCAAGACGTTCATCGCCACGGTGGTGCTCCAACTGGAGGGCGAGGGGCGGCTCGACCTCGACGACACCGTGGACCACTGGCTGCCCGGAGTGGTCAGCGGCAACGGCCACGACGGCACCCGGATCAAGCTGCGCCAGTTGCTCAACCACACCAGCGGCATCTACAGCTACACGGACGACCCCGAGTTCATGCGGCTGGAGTTCAGTACGGACTTCCTCCAGCACCGGTACGACACCTGGACGCCCGAGCGCATCGCCGCCCTCGCCATGTCCCACCCGCCGTACTTCGACCCCGGCGCCGGCTGGCACTACTCCGACACCAACTACGTACTCGCCGGCATGATCATCGAGCGGGTCACCGGCCGCCCCTACGCTCGCGAGGTCGAGCGGCGCATCCTGCGCCCGCTGCACCTGGACGCCACCACCCTGCCGGGCACCTCGGCCACCATGCCGCAGCCAAGCGCCCGGGCGTACTCCCAGCTCACCGGCAAACTCGGCGGGCAGGGCGCGCCGGGCAGCCCGGTCTACGACGTGACCTCGTTCAACCCGTCGCCGGCGGACGCGGCCGGCGAAGCCATCAGCACCGCGGGCGACCTCAACAAGTTCTACCGGGCCCTGCTCTCGGGCCGGCTGCTGAAGCCCGAACAGCTCACGGAGATGACGACTACGGTCTCCATCAGCCCCGGATCGCCGTACTCCTACGGGCTCGGCCT
Source organism: Streptomyces sp. HSW2009 (assembly GCF_040240285.1). Taxonomy (NCBI): domain Bacteria; kingdom Bacillati; phylum Actinomycetota; class Actinomycetes; order Kitasatosporales; family Streptomycetaceae; genus Streptomyces; species Streptomyces sp. HSW2009. Next base: position 1,400 of record NZ_JBEHZD010000049.1, read on the forward strand.
GATGAAGCAACAGACCTCGTGCGGCGCACTGTGGGGCCACAGCGGCAGCATCCAGGGCTCCATCTCACACACGCGGGCCACCGCACACGGCGAGCACGCGCTGTCCTTCAACGTCAACAGCGACTGGCTGGGCTCCTACGACCAGATCTTCGAGGCCGAGTTCTGCGGGAAGTGAGCCTGCTGGGGGCGCATGCCGGTGCCGAGCTTGGGTGGTGTCTTGCCCCGGAGCGGTGCCTGGCTCGGGTGGCGCCGGCCGTGGTGGTGCCTTGCTCTGGGGTGATGCCTGGCCTCGGCGGTGTCGGCACGGTGTTCTGCCCCCGGTGTCGCCGCCCCCGATAGCGCCCGCCCCGGTGCTGCCCAGCCGCAATGAGTGGGCCCGGCCCGGGCTGGCGACCGTGCACCGTGCGTGCACCGTCGCCCGCCCGGGCCGTATCAGCGGCGGTTGCCGGCGGCGCCGAAGGCGAGGCCGACGGCGCCCAGCACGGCCGCGATCCACAGCGGGGCCGTGAGCCCCCAGCCGGCCGACAGCGCCCCGCCCGCCAACAGCGGGCCCCCCGCGTTGCCGATGTTGAACGCGGAGATGTTCGCCGCCGACGCCAGATCGCCCGCGCCGTCCGCGCTCGCCAACACCCGGGTCTGGAGCGGCGGGATGACGGCGGCACCGACCAGGCCGAAGAGGAGGAAGCCGAGCACCGCGGCGGGCTTGCTGTGCACGGCGGCGAGCAGCAGCAGCGAGGCCACCACCAGCCCGACCAGCGCCCCGTACAGCGTCGGCAGCAGGGCCCGGTCGGCGAGCCGGCCGGCCAGCGGCGTCCCCACCACCATGCCGAGCCCGATCAGCACCAGTACCAGCGGCACGGTGCGCTCGGCGAACCCGGTCACGTCGGTCAGCAGCGGGGCGATGTAGGTGAGCACGGTCAGGAACGGGGCCCAGCCGAAGGCCGTGGCCGCCAGCGCCAACCACACCCGGCCACGCCGGAACACCGTCAGCCTGCTCCGCAGATCGCTGCCCGCGGTGACCGGAACCAGCGGTACGAGCAGCGCGAGCGCCACCAGCAACACCACGCCGAGGCCGGTGACTGCCCAGAACGTGGACCGCCACCCCCACGCCTGCCCCAGCGCCGTACCGCCCGGCACACCCACCACATTGGCCAGGCTCAGCCCCATGAAGACCATGGCGATGGCACTCGCCTTGCGCTCGGGCGCCACGACGTCGGCGGCGACCACCGCGGCGATGCCCACGTACGCCCCACCCGCCAGCGCCGACAGCACCCTGCCCACCAGCAGCACCTCGAAGCCGGGAGCCAGCGCGCTGAGCAGGCTGCCCACGACGAACAGGCCGGCGAGCCACAGCAGCATCCGCTTGCGGGGCACCCGCGCGCCCAGCACGGTCAGCAGCGGGGCGCCCACCACCATGCCCGCCGCGTACCCCGAGACCAGCAGCCCGGCCGTGGTCAGCGACACGTCGAAGCCGGCGGCCACCTCCGGCAGCAGGCCGGCGATGACGACCTCCGTGGTGCCGACGGCGAACGCCCCGAGCGCCAGGGCGAGGAGCGCGGCGGCGGGACGCTCGCGGCGGGCGGGCGGTGGTGCCGTGGCACTCGACGTCGGCGGCGGCCCGGTGGGCGCGGCCTCGGCCCCAGCCCCGGCCGCGGTCAGGTCCGGAGCGGGGCCCGGAGGCAGGGAAGCCGATGCCGGGGGAGTGGGAGGGGAGGCGGGGCCGGGCCCATCGGCGCGGGCCGGCGCTGGTGCGGCGATGCAAACAGGATCGTGTGTCACGCCCTCCAGACTTGCCGCCGACCGGCGCCGCAACAGCCCGTACCTGCGCAACGACCGGTAAGCCTGACTTACCGATCGTGCAGCGCCGCGATCAGGCCGCAGCGACCACTTGCTCCGCCGTCTCGACGAAGGCCCGCACCCGGGCGGTGTCCCCGCCGGCCCGCCAGACCAGCCCGTACTCGAACGGTTCGGCGTCGTCGAAGGGCACGTACGCCACCCCGCGCGGTGCGTACGTGCGGGCCACGTCCGCGGCCACCGGCGTGATGCCCTGCCCCGCCCCGACCATGGCGAGCGTCTCCTGCAACGTCGCCGCCGACCTGCCGCGCCGCACCGGCTGACCGGTGGGGGTGAGCGCCGGGGCCAGATGCTCCTGCCAGTACCCGGGTACGTCCCCGAGGCAGGCGAAGACGCGGTCCCTGGCCAGGTCCTCCACGGAGACCGTCGCCCGGCGGGCCAGCGGGTGGTTGGTCGCCACGGCCAGCATCCTGGGTAGCCGCAGCACGACCGGGCCGCACTCCAAATCGGGCTCCAGCACCGGGAGTTGGGTGACCAACAGCTCCACCCGGCCGGACCGCAGCGGCCCGAACATGTCCTTGATCTGCGTCTCGTGGATGTGCACCTCCGTGCCCGGATGCCGACCGGCGAGGGCGCGTACCACGTCCATCACGAACTCGCCGGCGGCCGTGCCCAGATAGCCGACCGCAAGCACCCCGTCGACCCCGCGCGCCGCGGCCCGCGCCTGCTCCACGGCCGCGGTGATGCGCCGGTAGCCGGGGGCCACCTCGGCGTGCAGCCGCTGCCCCAGCGGCGTCAGCCGGACGCTGCGGCTGGTGCGCTCGAACAGCGGGGCGCCGATGCGCCGCTCCAACCCCGTGATGGTCTGGCTGATCCTGGCCCGCGACACATGGAGCCGCTCGGCCGTGCGGCCGAAGTGCAACTCCTCCGCCAGCACGATCAGCGCCTCGATCTCCAACCGCTCCAACATCCGCCCGCCCCCACTACCCGCCGTGCCCCGCCGGCCCGATCGCCAGCCGCGCCGTGATCGTCTTCGGCCGCTGGTACTCGTGCAGCGCCAGCACGCTCAGGTCCGTGCCGTGCCCCGACGCGCCCCGGCCGCCGTGCGGGAGCTCCGCCGTCTGCACCAGATGACAGTTGAGCCACGCCTCGCCCGCGTTCAGCCGACCCGCCACCGCAAGCCCCACCGCCACGTCCCGGGTCCACACGCTGGCCGCCAACGCCTGCGGCACCCCGTCGGCCAGCGCCAGGGCCGCATCGATGTCGGGCGCGGCCTGCACGGTGAGCAGCGGGCCGAACACCTCCTCCAGCACCGCCGGGTCATCGTCCGGCAGATCGGCCAGCACCCGGGCCGCGCGCCACAGCCCACCCTCCTCGCCCGGCCCCGGCGCCACCTTCGCCACGGCGCTGTGCCCGGCCGCCGACGTGGTGACGATCCGGTCGAAGCGGGCCACCTGGTCGGCGTTGTTGAGCGGCCCGAAGTCCCGCCCGGCCAGCCGCTGCGCCATCGCCTGCGACAGCCGCTCCACCACCCGCCCGTAGTCCTCCTGCAACGCGATCACCCGGGCCGGCGCCGCACAGCTCTGCCCCGCGTTGTACGTACAGGCCGCGGCCAACTGCTCCCAGGTGTCCTCCGGGGCGTCGGGCAGCACCAGCGCGGGGGCGTTGCCGCCGAGTTCGAGGCTGACCCGGCGGGTGCCGGCGCGGGCCGCCACATCGCGGCCGGCCGCTCCGCTGCCGGTGAACGCCACCATGTCCACGTCGGCGGCCACCAACAGCCGGCCGGTCGTCCGGTCGCCCGGCAGCGCCGCCAGCACACCGGGGCCCAGCGCCTCGGCGGCGTGCTCCGCCAGCAGCTCAAGCGAGTCGGGCGTGGACTCCGCGGGCTTGACCACCACCGTGTTCCCCGCCGCCAGGGCCGGCGCGCACCGCCAGGCCGCCATCAGCAGCGGGTAGTTCCACGGCACGATCACCCCCACCACACCCATCGGCTCCCACCGCACCCAACTCTCGTGCCCGGCGACCAACCGGCCGGCCGCCGGCGCTAGTTGGGCCCGTACGGCCGAGGCGTAGAACCGCAGCAGATCGACCACCTGCGCCACCTCCCCGGCGGCCTCGTCCACCGGCTTGCCCGTCCCCGCGCACTCCCGCTGCGCATAGGCGTCGGCCTGCTCGGCGACGAGCGCGGCCAGGTGCTCCAGGCGCTGCGACCGCTCCCGCGGGGTCAGCCCGCCCCAGCCCGGCCGGGCCGCCCGCGCGGCGGCGACGGCCTCCGCCACCTCGCCCTCGCGCCCCGCGTCCGCAGTGCCGCGCACCCGACCGGTGCGCGGATCGAGCAGCGGAACGGAGGCCGAACCGCGTGTCGAGGTGTCCATGCCCACATCCTCCTGATGGTGGTGTCATTGCTGGTGGCGGCCCTGTCGCCGGGCCCGCAGTGCCGGCCGGCGGGGTGGCTGGCGTGCGCCTCACAGGTCGTACGAGCGCAGCCACAGTTCGAGGGTGAGGACCAGCCACAGCTTGCCGCCCTGTCGCGGCAGCAGGGTGCCCTCGCCGCGCAGCCAGGTGCGGATCGTCTCCGGCTGGAACAGCCCGCGCTGCCGCGCCGCCCGCCCCAGCAACAGGTCGTGGCCGAGGTCCCGCAGCGGACCGCTGAGCCACTGCTGCACCGGCACCCGCATCCCGCTCTTGGGCCGGTCGACGACGGTCGCCGGCAACAGGTCCCGCACCGCCTCCTTGAGCACCCACTTCTCCACCGTGCCGCGCAGTTTGAACGCCGGCGGCGTGGCGAAGGCGTGGTCGATGACGCGCCGGTCGAACAGCGGCGAGCGCCCCTGCAACCCCTGGGAGGCGGTCAGCCGCTCCACCTTGGTGAGGATGTGGTGGGCGCCCTTGGTGCGCAGATTGCAGTGCAACAACTGGTTGAGCAGGTACCGCATCCGGTCCGGGGCCATCAGGTACGGGGCGACGAACCGCTGGGGCTCAGGGGCGTCGGCCAACGCGCGCAGCGCCTCCGGCGTCAGCAGCCGCGGCAGGTCGGTCCAGCACTTGCGGTACGAGCGCAGATAGGCGGTGGCGCGGTCCTCGCCCGTCCCCGCCGGGTCCCGGTGCATCTCGTCGACCAGCATCGGCAGGTTCTTCGGCCCGCCGAAGACCGGGTCGCCGCCCTCGCCGTTGAGCACCACCCGCAGCCCGTCCCCGGCGACCGCCTCGGCCAGCAGCAGATTGGGCACGGTCAGCGGATCGCCTACCGGACTGTCCAACAGCGCCGCCGCGTCCGCCAGCCGCGCGGCGACCGCGTCCCCCGAGACGGTCAGCACCCGGTGCCGGGTGTGGCAGTGGGCGGCGACCAGACCCGAGTAACCCAACTCGTGCGGGAGCTCGTCGCCGAAGCTGATCGAGTACGTGTGGACCGGGTGCCCGTGCGCCTTCGCGGCCAGCGCCGTCACCAGCGAACTGTCGATCCCGCCGGAGAGCAGCACCGCCACCGCCTCCGCGGCGGGCAGCCGCCGGGCCGTGGCCTCCTCAAGCGCCGCGCGCAGCGTGAGCACGGCCTCCGCCGGGTCCTCGGGCACCGGCTCCGCGATCTGCTCCCGTGGCTCCCAGTACACCCGCTCGGTGTGCGTACCGTCGGCCGCGAGCCGCAGCACCCGACCGGGCAGCACCTCGTGCACGCCGCGCAGCAGCGTCTCGTCGCCGGGCAGGTAGGCGAAGGTGAGGAACGAGCGGACGGCCGCCAGGTGCAGCCCGGTGCCCAGGGCCGGCCAGCGGCGCAGCGCCCGCAGCGAACTCGACGCAGCCCAACAGCCCGCCGCCCGGGCGTAGAAGAGCGTACGGGCCCCGACGTGGTCCCGGATCAGCAGCAGGTCCCGGCCGTCCGCGACCGCCAGCGCGAACATGCCGTCGGCCAGCGCGATGCCGGCCTCCCCGAGCACCGCCCAGCAGCGCAGCAGCAACTCCCCGTCCGTGCAGTGCGCGGGGACCGCCGCGCCCGCGCCGGTGAGCGCGGCCAGGAGCTCGGCCCGGTTGTGCACCGTGACCTCGCCGACCCCGGTCAGCCCGCGCGCGGCGAACGGGCCGCTCGCGTGCCCCGGCTCGCCCGTGACCAGGCCGAGGCTGGCGGTGGGGCCGGCGGCGGGGTCGGGGTGCGCGGGCCCGGCGGTGTCCGACGCCGCAACCGGCCCCGGGCGCGCGCCCGCGCGGGGCTCCGCGCCGTTGCCCCAGACGGCCCCCATGGCGGTCAGGTGGGCCCGGGCCTCCCCGGCATCCGGGGCCAGCGCGGCGCACAGGCGCGCCATGGACGACTCCTCTCGTTTGAACTGAAGTCTCGCCTTGAAGTGACGGAAGTGGCGAAGTGCTGATGTAGGGCAGTGCCGAAGTGTGGAGGGCAGAGCCGGGACGGGGCTGACGGCGGAATCGGCGGCAGGGTGGGAGGCGGGGCGGGAGGCAGGACCGGCAACAGGGGCGGGGCCGGGAGCGGGGACGGACCCGAAGGCGGCAGACGGGTGGCCGGGCCACCGGCCCCGGGCCCGTACCGACGGTGTGGCCCGGCCGAACAGCACCGGCCGCAGCGTCGGCTCAGCCGAAGTCGTCGTCGGCCCAGCCGCCGTCGTCCGCGTCCCAGCTCCCTTCCCAGCCCTCGTCCTCGCCACCGCCCGTGTCCCCGCTTCCGCTGCCGCCCTGAGCGGACTGGGCGGCCTGCTGTTGGCGCAGCGCCTCCTCCTCGGCCGGCGTCAGGCTCACCGGCGGGAACTGCGCGGCGGTGATGGCCAGGGTGGCCACGCCCAGCGCGCCGAGCACGGCGCCGGTGCGGCCACCGAAGGAGGTCCGGTTGATCAGGACGCGCTCGCCACGGCCCCACAGGGTGCGGCCGTAACCGATGTCCCGGCCGTAGCTGACCGTCCCGTCCGCGGCGACGCGCTTGATGATGCCCTCGCCCAACAACTCGTCCGTGCCCGCGGCCTCGCGGTCGGGGGGCCCCGGCCCCCCCCCCCCCCGGCCCCCGCGGCCCCCCCCCCCCCCGGGGCCCCCCCCCCAACCCCCGCCCGGCCCCGCGGCCCCCGGGGGGGGGGGCCCCGCCCCCCCCGCCCCCCGTGCCCCGTCGACGCCACTCCTGCCGGCCGTCCTCGTAGCGGCGGTGCACACTGCCGTCGGCGAGCAGCTCGTCCGTATAGCCGATCTCACGTGGCCGGTTCATCGTCTGTGGTCCTCGGGTGTGCGGTGGGCGGGCAACTGGCTGCCCCGGGTGGTGCGGTACGCCGACGGCCTCACGACGTCGGCCAGGTCATGAAGCCGGCCGCCCGCAGGTCACGCAGCTCGGTCAGGACCGACTGCCGAGGCGCTCGCGGCCCGCGCGTCAGGCGCAGCACCGCCCGCAGCAGCCGGTCCGGCGGTACGGCGGCGACCTGCGTGAACCGGCCCCGGGCCAGCCACGCCACCTCGTGCGGACGCAGGCCCCTGGGCAGCGGAGCCGGTCGCGGCAGGGGGCTGCGGGCGCGCCCCGACGCCAGGTGCAGCGCGGTGGCGTGCCGCGGCGCCAACCCCAGCGACACCACCCGTACCCCCGGGACCTCCGCCACGGCGGCCCGCAGCTCGCCGGGGAGGGCGCGCCCGGCCGGACTCGCGTCGGGCAGCACATGGACGGTCGCACCCCCGGCCCGCGCCAGCCCGGCCAGCAGGCGCGGGTCGAGCGGCCGGCACTCCGCGGCCGACAGCACGGGGCCGGCCGCCTCCAGGTGCACGTGGTTGGCCACCAACATGCGGGCGATGGAAAGGTCCTGGCAGACCAGCAGCCGCGGCAGCCCGTAGTCGTACAGATCGGGCTCCCGGGCCGGGCCGGCCGCGGGCCCGGCGGACTCCAACGACGCGGCGTCCAACAGCCCGGGCACCGGCGCGGTGCGCGCGGCCAGCGCCCGGGTGAAGACCGGCAGCCGCAAGGCGGGGCCCGGGGAGCGGGGGATGCGACGCAGCCCGGGCGGCACCGGCCGCAGCACCCGGCAGGTCGCGTAGTAGAGCTGCCGCTCGGTGAAGCGGATGCCGCCGGGGTCGCCGGCGCGCCGGGCGGCCACCGTGATCGCCCGGTCGACGAGCTGCGCCGCGAGGCCGCCGGCCAGCGGCGCCCGGCCGACACGCCGCCCACCACCGGGGCGGGCCTGCGAGCCCAGTGCGGTCATGCTGAATCGCCTTCCTGTGTCGTAGGACCGGCCTGCGCCGGCCAGCTCATGAAGCCGGTGTCGGCGAGTTCCTGACGGCGTGCCCGTTCCCGGCGGCCGAGCGCCACCGCCCGCCGCACCGCGTGTTCGACGACGGCCTCCAGCCGCGCCGGCGGCACCGCCGCCAGCGGCGAGTACCAGCCGTCGGCCAACCAGGTCGCCAACTCCCCGTCCATCCCGACCTCGGAGCGCAACTGCCGAGCGCTGACCTCGGTGGGCTTCACCAGCCGGACGAGTTGCCGGCCGTGGGCGACCCGGGCCGACAGGCCGGCGTCGATGACCACCCGGTCGGGCAGCGCCTCCCGCACCACGGCCACGCGCAGGACGTCCGTCGCGCTCGCGTCGTGCAGCACGATCACCGGCACGTCCGGAGGCAGGTCGTCCAGGGTGGTGGCCAGGTGTACCGCGAGCCGCTGCACGATCCCGTTGGCGGTGAGGAAGACGGACACCGCCCGGCCAGGGCTGAGGAGCACGGCCACCGGTTCGGTCGGTACGTGAGCCGGGTCGGCGTACTCCCGCTCGTCGATGATCCCCGGCGGCAGCCCCTCGTACTGCTTCACCCAATGGTCGGTGAGCAGCCTGCGGAACGTGTACTCGTCGGGCGTGATGTCGGCTTTCGGCGGAATCCTGGGATGGTCGTCGTCCCGTCGGTGCGCCGCCCAGCGCAGCAGCATCGCGGACACCAGCAGGTGGGGCCAGTAGCTGACGGCGGGCGGGAAGGGAACCAGGAAGGCGACCGCGACGAGCCCCGCGGACAGGGGCAGGGCCACCAGCCAGCCGGTGACGGTACGGGTGTGGCGGGCCTCGATCCAGCCCCGGTACGGGTTGGCCGAGCGGGCCAGGTACCAGAACTGGTGCAGCGTCACCTGGAGCCGCCCGTCCTGCGTGACCTCCTTCGCCCGCCGCAGGATGCGCAGGTCGTGCATGCCCTTGCCGTGCAGCCTGGGGTCGAGGGCGAACGGCTCCCGGCAGCGCGCGCACGTGCCGCCCGTCCGTTCTCTGAACCTGATGCTGACCTTGCAGTGCGGGCAGATCATGGCCCCGCCGCGGTGGGCCAGGTCAGGAAGCCGATGGTGGCGGCCTGCTGCCGCGGGGGGGCCGCGGGCCGGCCCGCCTGCTCGGCGATCCGCTCCACGACGCTGAGCAGGCGCGCGGGCGGTACCGCGACCAGCGGGAACGTCCACCCCTTGCGCAGCCACTTGAGCTCGTCGGGGGTGTACTGGCCGCTCGCGGTGAGCTCGTCCATCGTCGCCCGGTCGGGCTTGGACTCGCGCAGCGGCACCGCGTTCGGCAGGGCCCGCACCGTGCGCAGCGGCAGCCCCGCGTCGATCACGTGCCGCCCCGGCAGGGCCGCCCGGGTGCGCGGAGGGGCGACCAGCCCGTGCGCGCTCGCGTCGTGCAGCACGATCACCGGCCCGCTCGGCAGTACGTCGCCGACCTCGCGCGCGAGGTGGACGCCGTACCGCAGGCGCAGGTCGGCGGCGCCGAGGAAGGCGGCGATGGACGGGTCGGAACACAGCAGCGTGGTCCGCGGTTCACCGGCCGGGAACGGCCCCGGCGTCGGATGGCTCCGGTCGTCGACCACCCCGCGCGGCAGCTCGCCGTACACGTCCCGCCAGGGGTCGAGCACCATCTTCCAGAAGTCCGCGCGCGGCATGTCCGGCTTGCCCCGACCGAACCCGAGCGCCGCGGCCACCAGGTAGCTCACGGCCACCGCGAGCAGGACGGAACCGAGGACGAGCATGAAGGTGGCCGCGGCGAGGCCGATGCAGATGACGACGATGCCGGCGAACAGGGGCACGCCGAAGCAACCCCACTCGATGCCCTGGTCCCGCAGCGAACGGCGGGAGAGCGCGTACCACAGTTGGCCGGGCGCGCACGGCAGCCGCCCCTCGTCCGTGAGCTTCCCGAGGACCCGGCGGATGCGCAGGTCGTGCAGTCTGAGCAGATTGGTCTTGGGATCGAGCGCATAGCGCTGGTGGCAGGTGCTACAGGTGTTGTGGGGCCGCTCCTTGCGCAGCAGTGAGGTCTCACAGCGCGGACAGATCATCGCGGCCCCTCCAGCACGTTCGCGAGGGTGCGCAGCCGGGCGGCCAGGCGCTCGCGCACCGTCGTGCTGCTCGTGCCGCGCAGCCGCTGGACGCCCTCGATGTCGCGCAGGGCCGCGGCGAGCGCAGCGAAGTCGGTGCTGGTGCCGGTAGTCGTGTCGGTGCTGGTACGGGTGCCAGCGCCGATGCGGGGGACGGTGGTCAGCGCCGTACCGCCGTGCGCGGGCACAGCCGAACGCCGCTCGGCCTCGGCCGCGGTGATCGCGTAGTCCTCGTGGTCGATGCCGTAGCCGGTGTTGGCGGCCAGGATGGTCAGCGGCTCCCCACTGCGGTTGCCGAACGAGTGGGGCATCATCTCCGGGATGCGGATCATCATGCCGGGCACCAGCGGCACCTCGGTGACCTCGGCGCGGTCCGCGTCGTAGAGGCCGCAACTGGCGTGGCCGAGGCTGAGGACGAAGTGTTCGCCCCCGTGCGCGTGGGGGGTGAAGGCGCTGCGCGGCCCGACGACACCGAGTTTGACCGTCGCGTTGGACGGCCGCTCCGGCGAGGTCGCCGCGTCCCCGACCAGGTAGTGCGCGAACTGGCCGTCGTCGATGAAGCGCAGGAACTCCCGCTCGGGCCCGAGTTCACGCGCCCCGTCCCGGTCGGCGAAGAGGATGCTGCCACCGGGTTGGAGCCCGTACAGCTCGACACCGGCCGGCAGCCGCCCCGCCAGTCGCCTCAGTTGCCGGGGCCCCCCGGCCCCGAGCGTGTGCACCGCATCAGCCGACGACGCATCACCGCGCGGCATGCTGGACATCCAACCCCCCGTGTCCCGTGTCCACCCTCGTGCATCGTAAGGCGCTGATCGGCGACAGCGGGAGCCTGTGGACGGATTGGTCCCTGACAGGCACCAAACCTCGGCTGAATGCCCGCTCATGGTCACGCCCGTGGGCGCTTTGACCTGGCGGAATACGCCACTCCACGGCCCTCGGCGAGCGGATGGCCCGCCTCCGCGGTCGGGCGGTCGGGCGGCTGGCGGTTGGGTGGTCGGGCCGGGACAACCCGGCGTCAGGGGCGGCGGTGGGTGACGCACGGACCGCCCGCGACCCGCGGCCGGCGACTGCACAACGTGACGTGAGCTCAGCGCATTGTCAGTGGCGCGTGGTCTGATGGTGGAGCGCGGGTAGATCGGCGTACGTCGACCGCCGTGCGACAGGCGTGCGCGCGGCGGACCGGCCGCGGAGGTGAGGCCGGCGGCGCGCCGATGGGAGGGGGAGGAGTACGGGGATGGCGAGGGTCGACTTAGAGACGGCGAGGGGCTTGTGCGCCGGGGTGCGCAGACCGGGGCCCGCGGGGCGGAGCGACCCCCGGTTGCGGTGGGGTGCGGGTGGGACGGCGCCCCGGCGCGACGGCCGGACGTGGGGGGCGGGGAGTGTCGGCGGGGCGTGGGTGTGTGCAGGGGCAGGACATCGGTCCCGACCGCCGGTCCGGCCTCCGCGTGCGTGTGACCTTCGGACGGGGCTGTTTCGTACGGGGCTGTGGGGTGGGGTCCGATGAGCCGCCGCCCTACGCGCAGGACGGCGCGCCGCTCGCCGTACGGCGCGGCCTCCCGCCGGGTCAGGCGCCCGGCGCGGGGCCGCCGGCCCGCGGGCGGGCGGCGCAACGGTGTGGCTTCACGGCGGCTGAAGTCCCAACTGATCGCCGTGGGCGTCGGGTTCGTCGTGCTGATCACCCTCGTCCAGTGGCTGCTGGCGCACTGGTGGGCGCTGCTCGCGCTGGTCGGCGTCGCGGCCGTCGCGGGGTGGGTCGGTTACGGGTGGCTCAAGCAGCGCGCCGCCTGGGAGCGGGCGCGGGCCGGCGGGTTGCGGCTGAGCCTGGCGGAGCTCGATGCGCTGCACCACAGTGAGTTCGAGGTCGCCGTGCGCGACCTCATGCGCAGGGACGGCTGTCGGGCCGAGCGGATAGGTGGCGCGGGGGACGACGCCTGTGACGTCAAGGCTGTCGATCCGGCTGGCCGGGTCTGGGCGATCCAGTGCAAGCACCGCAGGGACGGCGAGCGCGGCTCGGCCGTCGGGGTGGGAGTGTTGCAGCAGGTCAACGGCACCGCACGGCAGGTGCACGGGGCGGATGTGGCGGTCGTGCTGACCAACGGCCGGTTCTCCGCCCCCGCCATACCCTGGGGCCGGGCACAGCAGATCCATCTGGTCGACCGCCACTTGCTGGGCGCTTGGGCCGCGGGTTCCCGCCCGCTGTGGGAACTGGTGGCCCCGATCCCTCCACCACGCCGCCCCACTCCTTCGCCATGATTCGGTGGAGTGGTGCGGCGCGCCTGACGGTGGCACGGCATGGCGCGGCGGGCGGGGTGTGGCGCGGCGGGGGCGTGGCTGTGACGGCGACAGCGGGGGTGCGGACGCGTGGGGGCGCGGAGGTGTCGGGGTGTCTCGGGGCTTGGGGTGGGAGGTCGCTGGGGTGCTCGCCTCCGATGGCGGGCCGGCCGACTCCCGCGCGGCGCCGGCGAAGCCAGGCGAGCATGTGGGCGCCTACCCCGGCGCGAAGCAGCCTGCCGGCGCCCCCACCCCACGACGCACACCCATGGACCTTCAGGCGGTGATCACCCTGGCCACTGAAAAGCAACTAGCCGTCTAGAAAAGGAAGTTGGGGAGAGTGCGGGTTGCGCGACGTGTCTCGTGGTCGGTGCGCTGCGCGGTACGGTGCCGGCGCGAGAGAAACACAGAAGCCTCCTTCCGGTGCTGTACCCGCCTGGCGCGTCGCCCGCCACACCCGGAGGTGGCGGCGCACCGAACGACGGTGGTGCCGGGGCCAGGGCCGGGCGGGGCCCGGGCGGCACCAGGGCCCGGGGCCAGAGAGGCAGACATGACGCAGGACCGCGAGAACCCGTCCCCACTCGACCCCTCGATCGCCCACCCGGCGCGGGTCTACGACTACATACTCGGCGCCACCACCCACTCCGCGGCCGCCGGGGCGGCCGGACGTGCGATGCGCGAGGTGTGGCCCTCGCTCCCCCTGTCGATGCGGCAGAACCGTGCCTTCATGCACCGGGCCGTCACCCACCTGGCGCACGCCGAGGGCATCCGCCAGTACCTGGACATCGGCACCGGCATCCCCACCCGACCCAGCCTGCACGAGGTGGCCCAGGGCATCGCACCGGAGAGCCGGGTCGTCTACGTGGACAACGATCCGACCGTGCTGACCCACGCCAGGCCCCTCTTACGGGGCGGCGCGCAGGGCGGCACCAGCTTCCTGCGGGCCGACCTCCGCGACCCCGCCGGCATCATCGCCTCGCCCGAGGTGCGCGCCACCCTCGACCTCTCCAGGCCGACGGCGCTGAGCGTGATCGCCGTCGTCCCGTTCCTGAAGGACGCCGACGACCCGTACGGCACCGTGCGGCGGCTGGTGGACGCGCTGCCCAGCGGCAGCTTCCTCGCCCTGACCACCGCGACCGGGGATTCGGCACCGCGGCAGATGACGGCCGTGGCGCAGGAGTACGCCCGGCGCGGCATGACGCTGCGGCTGCGGTCGTACGAGCGCACCTGCGCGTTCTTCGCCGGCCTCGACCTGCTCGACCCCGGCGTGGTGCTGGTGCACCACTGGCGTCCCGGCGACGCACAGCGCGACGTGCCCGACCACGGGGTCGCGATGTACGGCGGGGTGGCGCGCAAGCCCTGACCGAGAGCCCCGCGCCGGCTCGCGGGAGCGCGCCGAACCGGGCCGGCCCGCCGGAGCCGGCCCGTCCCAACAGCTCAGCCGGCCGTGCCCCGTGCGGTCTCCGTGTTGTCGATGTCGCCCTTGATCTGGTCGTACACCAGCGAGATCCGGGTGCCCCAGTTCGGGCAGCCGCCGAGGTGGTGCAGGGCGATGACCTTGTGTGAGGAACCGGCCAGGACGGGGGAGCCGGAGTTGCCGCCCGAGGTGTCACACCGGTAGCCGGTGTTCACGCCGGACGACACGACGTCGATCTTGCAGGTGGCGCCGGACGCGGACTCCTCGTACAGGGAAAGCCGCTTGGGCTTGGTGTCGCCGTGGCCCGGGATGTAGATGCGCTCGCCGGCCCTGGGGGTGCGCGGGTCGAGGTAGAGCGTGCCGAACTGCTGGATGCTCTCGAAGCTGTTGACGCTGAACAGCGCGTAGTCGAGTTCGTTCAACCCGCTCAGCCTGATCAGTTGTTGGCCGCTCACCTTGGTGCCGGGGCGCGGGTTGTTGCCCCCGCAGGTCGCGCACTGGTAGTCGAACTGGAACTCGCTGGCACGCAGGTCGGCCGCGTTCTCCAGGCAGTGCTGGTTGGTGAGCATGCGGTTGGTGTTGCCCACTCGCCAGGCCGTGCAGTGGCCGACGCCGCGCAGGAGTTGGCGGGCGACGGCGTTGCCGCGCGCGTACTCCACCGGGTGGCTGGTCTGGTAGCAGGCCACGTCCCGGCGGGCGTCGCCGCCGCACACGCTGCGCGACCCCGGCTGCTTGGCGGCGCGCTCGGTGGCGGTGTACCCGCGGAAGTACCGGTCGATCTCGACGCCGTAGCCGCGCCGCGCGAGCCGGTCGGCGTCCCTGGCCCCGCGCGCGTGGAGGGTGACCACCGCCGTGTCGCCGTCGATGGAGAGCGCGGCGAACCCGGGGCCGCCGTGCTCGGTGTAGTCCGAGCCGCGGCTGCGGTCCGCGTAGTAGGTGTGCACCTCGCGCCGGTCGGGCGAGGCGACGGTCACCCGGTCGCCAGCGACGAGCTTGAGCGCGGCGAAGTGCACCTTGACGTACGAGGAGCCGGGCGAGCGTATCTCCGTACGCCAGGAGTGGCCGGTGGCGCCGTAGCGCAGGGTCAGATCGGTGGCCGTGGCGGTCCCGGCCGGCGTGGCTGCCGGCGCGGCCGGTGCTGGCGTCGCGGGAACGGTTGCGGCTGCGGTTGGGGGAGCGGGGGCCACGGCCGGGACGGTGGCTGCCGGCGCCGCGTCGGGGCGTGCCGCGGCTGCCGGTGCGGAGCCGGGCCCGAAGCCGGCGGCCAGCAACCCGGCAACGGCGACCGCGAGGCCGCCGATGCGGCCCCCTCGCCTGACGGCTCGTCTGATGGGCGGCATCACACACACTCCTTCGGGGGGAAAGCGGGTGTCGGGCGGGCGCAGGCCGTCGCGTTCCCGCAGGGGCCGTGCTTCGCCGCTGCGGAGCCTGGCACGACCGTCCCGGCCGGAGAACTCCCAACTGGCCATAACATCCCGTCAGTTAGACCCCACCGGGGCGGCATCTTGCACGGACTGCGGCTGCCCTGTCTCCGCCGCTGGTTCGCGCACGCTCCGGCTCGTACGACCGGTACGGCTCCGGCCCGAACGCCCCGTACGGAGGAGGCCGCGGCGAGGTGGGGGAGCCCCGCGGGAGCGGTGAGGGCGGGCCATGGGTAGAGGCTGGTGTGACGGCTGGTCGCCGTCAGAGGGTGGTCATTTGCGCCGGAGTTGTGGCTGCCCGTCCCCCTATGATTCGAGCATGCGTGCTAACTGGGTGGGGGCGGCTTGCGCGGCGGGGCTGGTGCTGTGGTTCGGCTGGGGACTGGCGGGGCTGGTGGCCACGGAATGCGATCCGCATCCCCGGGCGGGAGGGTGTGCCATCCCCGACAGCGGCTGGAAGTACTTCGCGGGCGTTGTCATCGCGCCGTGGCCGCTCGGGGTGCTGGCCAAGTTCGGCGCCTACCGGAGGGACTGGCGGCCGGCGCTGGGTTACTCGGCCGGTGCGATCGCCGGGGCCGCCGTCACCCTGTCCATGGGAACCTCCACCGGCCACTGGATCGTCGTGGCTGTGCTGCTGACCGTTGGCGCCCTGGTGCCTTGGTGCGCGTGGCGCCATACGGATGCGGCCCGAGAGGCGAGACGCCTGGAGCGCAGCCGTCGGCTCCGGGACGAGCGGCGGGAACGCTCACGGGCCCGCAGGGCGGAACGGCGCTGTGAACGGCGCCGCCGCCAACAGAACACCGGTGTGTGACTGGCCATCGCCTGGTGCGCCTCCCGCCCAGCCGGCGAGTTGGGGCTGTGTAGGCGGGAGGTCTCGGGCATGGCCCGGTGTACGTGGCCTTGAGTCGACGGGCGTGGTGCAGCCCGATGCCTGGGCACCCGCCGTTGGCGATCGTGTGGCAGCGGGCGGGCGCCGGTCAGGTGGGCGTCAGGGAGACGGGCGCCGGCCGGGTGGGCACCGGATGGGGGCAGGCACCGGCCGGGTGGGCACCGGATGGGGGCAGGCACCGGCCGGGTGGGCACCGGATGGGGGCAGGCGCCGGCCGGGTGGGCGTCAGGGGGGGCGGGCGCCAGCCGGGTCGGCCTCGCAAGCTCGCGGCGTAGTGCCGCCACCTGCGCCCAGACAGACCCCCCGACCGGGTGGGTATCGGGCGTGTCGGACGCCGTCCGCCCCCCTTGGCGGTAATTGGTCTGTACCTCAGCCGTGCGAAGCAGCAGTCTCTTTGACAAATACATGTCACACCCACCTCAGGTGTCGAAAGGTCCCCACCATGTCCCCACACCGCTCGGAGCGCCCCCTCCGCAGCGACTCAGGTTCCGGCTTCGGACGCCGTTCCTTCGTCGGATCGCTCGGTGCCGGCGTGCTGGGCGCCGCCGTGCTGGGCAGCGGAGCCGCTGCCGCGCAGGCCGCGCCGGCGCCGTTCCCCGGTCGCCGCGGCGCCGCCGAACTGCGGCCCGCCTTCCTCGGCACGTACGGCAGCGGAATCATCACCTGCACCTATGACACCGCGACCGGCGCGCTCACGAAGAAGAGCACGTTCGCCGCGGTGACCGACCCCTCCTTCCTGGCGCTCGCGCCCTCAGGGAAGGTGCTCTACGCGCTGGACAACGCCCGGCGCGAGGGTGCCGTACGGGCCTTCGCCATCGGTGCCGGAGGGAGGCTGACCGCGCTCGGCCAGGCCCAGTCCACCGGCGGCGCCAACGTCACCCACCTCTCGGTGCACCCGAGCGGGCGCTACGTGCTGAGCGCCAACTACGGCGCCGGCAGCGTCGCCGCGAACGTCGTCAACAGCGACGGCAGCGTGGGCGCCCGCACCTCCGTGGTGCAACACGTCGGCTCCGGACCCGACCCGAGCCGGCAGGAGGGGCCGCACGCCCACCAGATCCTCACGGACCCCAAGGGCGCCTTCGTCTTCGCCGTCGACCTGGGCACCGACAAGGTGTACACCTACCGGCTCGACAACGGCGTGCTGCGCCCGGTGTCCGAGGTCAAGTCGGTGCCCGGCGCCGGGCCCCGGCACATGGTGTTCCACCCGACGGCCCCGTACGCGTACGTGGCCAACGAGTTGGACAGCACCATCACGGTGTGCCCGTACAACCCGGCCACCGGCGTGCTGACCCGCGGCGCCAGCCAGCCGACGCTGCCCGACGGCACCAACCCGGGCACCCGCAACTACCCGTCCGAGGTGGTCGTCTCGCCCGACGGGCGGTTCGTCTACCTGTCCAACCGCGGGCACGAGAGCATCGCGCGGTTCGCCGTCGCCGACGGCGGGGCCACCCTGCGGCTGCTGGACACCATCAAGTGCGGCGGCTCCTGGCCACGGCACATCAGCCTGTCGCCCCGGGGGAACCTGCTGTTCTCCGGCAACCAGTACGGCAACACGGTCGGCACCTTCACGGTCGACACCGCGACGGGCGCACTCGCCGCGTCCGGCGCCCCGTTCAACACCGTCTCCCTCGGGTGCGTCCTCCCGATCTAAGTGCACAGCGGCCCCACCGCACCCCCGCCCGCCCCGGCCCACCACCCCCGCAACACGTGGGCCGGGGCGGAGCGCCGCCTTTGCGCGGCAGTCACGCGGCGAGCTGGGTGAACTGGCCGTTGTACGGGGCCGCTGGCTGTCGTGCGGGCCGCCAGACGTCGTACGGCTCATCGGCGGACGGTGCGGCGGGCGAGGTCGTGGGCGAGGCCGTGGACGGGGGCGCGGGTCACAGGCTGGCGAGCAAGTCGTCCAAGGGAGCGGGGAGCCGGTCGGGAGGGAGGGCCTGGACGAGGGCTCGCCCGTAATGGATCTTGCGCCCCTTCTTCGTGCCCAGGAAGCGCCGCAACTGTGCCTGTGGGCTACGACCCTGCTGCGCCGGCTGGCGGAGGAAGGTGTGCAGGGACCGCAGATCGCCCTGCGCCCCGATCAGCTCCGCCACCCGGTCCACGCCGAGTGCGCGGATGAGCTCGTCCTCCAGATCCGCATCACAGACGAAGAAGTCCCGTCCCGCCGCGCCGGCCCGCTCCAGGCCGCGGTCGTAGAAGCCGCGCTCCGCGACGTCGCACAGTCCGGTCAGCCGCAGACCGAGACCGGGTGGCCCGAGGAGTTGCGTGAAGCGCCCGACGCTCATCGCGCCGCCCATCGACAGCACGCAGACCCCCTCGGCCGCCAGGTTTCGGCCACGACCGTCGGCCGCCGCGCTGACGGCAGCGGCGTCGCTCGGCCCTTCGAGCAGTACGACGGTCCGTACCGCGAGCCGCCCGGCCAACTCGCGTGCCAGGTCACCGGGGCCGCCGGCCGCCCAGGCGGTGACCGCACCCCGGAACCTCTCCATCTCCACCATGGGAGGAGTCTCGGCCTTCACCGGCCCGTAGGACAGGGATTTTCCGCCGCCCCGCCCCGCCCCTGTGCCCCGGCGGACACGCCCGTCGCCCGCCACCGCCGCCCCTGCCCCGTGCCCCCTGCCGTGCCGGCGGACCGCCGGGAGCAGCGGACCGCCGCGCCGGGGGGAGAAGATCCTGACCGTCACCGTGCGGGTCGGTTCCGGTCGCGCCGAGGCGGGCTGTGCCGTGGTAGGGCGGGACGGGTCGACAGGCCAGCGGGGCGCCGGCCCCGCCCCGTACCCGCCGCCCTCGCGCGCGGGTGCGCGCGATCGGGTGCGGGAGGGGTGGGGGCCGGCGCCCCGCCGTTCGTGCTCGGGCCGCGCCCCCGACGTGTCGCTCCGGGCGCGGTGTGGTGCGGATGGCCCCGGGTCAGCGGATGTCGACGTCCACGCAGGCGTAGAACGCGTTGGCGGTGTCGGCGATGTTCCACACCGCGAGCACCTTCTGCTTGCCGGAGAACTGGCCGAAGTTGACCTGGTGGTTCACGACCGAACCCGGCTGGGCACCGTGGTCGTTGAACTCGGCGACCTTGGTGCCACCCACGTAGTACTGCCAGGTGCTGGTGGAGTGGCGGGCCGTCAGCCGCCAGCTAAAGCTGGTGGAGCGGCTGACGGGGGTGACCTTCCAGCCCTTGGCGTCGTTGTCGAGCTCGGAGAACCGGCCGTTGCCGCCGCTGCAACTCCGAAGGCCCTTGCGGCCTTCCACGCTCTGCGGCTCGTACTTGATGGGGCCGCAGGCGACCGTGCCGGCCGCGCACTGGGCCTGGCGGCTCGGGGGCGAGGAGATGTAGCCGTGGGCGCTGGCCGAGTTGGCGGGAAGGCAGACGGCCAGCAGCGGTGCTACGGCCGCGCCGAGGGTGACGGCGAGCTTCTTCTTACCGTTCATGTCGGCTCCTTGGGTGGGGGCCTGCCCGGAGGCAGGTATTGGCCGCAGGCGGTGTGGGGTGCGGGTGGTGCGGACGGCGACCTGGCGTGGGGCGCGGGGCGTCGGCGTCCTGTGGGGGCAGCCCACACCGCCTCTTGGTCTAGACCATACTGATTGTCGGGACACGGTCAAGAGTTTGTTCGTAACGAACTCTTCCCGTGCGCGCCACGTTGCCGTACGTGACTGACGAATCGTCAGATGCCGGCCTGTGGCGCCCTCCAGGGCGGGGCAGCCGTTCACCCGGGCCGGGTCCGAGCCCGGCTGGCCGCGGCGGCGCAGGGCGCGGGGCGACAGCCGTCGGGCACGTGCGGCGCGTACGGCGCGTACGCGATCGTCGGATGTGCACGGGGCGTGCGGTGGTGCGCGGGGTGTACGGGAGGGGCGGGGAAAGGGTGATGCCCGGCAGGCGACCGCCTGCCGGGCATCAGGGTGCGGGAGGTGCGGGATCAGCAGGCGCCGAGGTCCTGCCAGACGCCCCACTCGCCGGTGGTGCCGGGCTCCTCGCCCGTCGTCCACCACTTGGCCTTCCAGGTGTGGCCCTTGTGCGAGACCTGCTGGCCGCCGGTGTAGACGGTGCCGGAGGACCACGGGGTGGCCGAGCACTGGCCGCCGTTGTCGCCGACGACGGTCAGCGTGTACGCGGCGGAGTGGCTGGTGTCGCCGGCCTTGCCGGTGACGTTGATCGTGTACGTGCCCGACTTCACCTCAGGGGCTGCGGTGAAGGTGAGCGTGGCGGAGCCGCCAGCCGTCACGGAACGCGGGCTGAGCGAGGTGGCGATGCCCTTGGGCGCGCCGCTGACGCTCAGGTCGACCGTCTGCGCCTCGCCGGCGGTCACGGCGGTCTTCACCGTGGTGGTGGCGGTGCTACCGGCGTTGACCGAACCCGAGCCGGGCGTGGTGGACACCGAGAAGTCGTTCTTCGGCGGGGTGGTGTTGCCGCTGGTGAACGGGGCGAAGATGCGGCTGAAGTCCCAGGTGTTCTGCTCGATGCCGGAGCAGTTGTCGCGGGCGCCGCCGCCGGGGCAGCTACCGTTGTCACGCTGGAGGGCCCACATCGACAGCGTGTTGATGTTCTTGGCGACCGCCCAGTTGTACACCGACTTGGCGTTGGCCAGGGTGAAGGTCTCGGCCGGCCCGAAGTCGTCCACGCCCGGCATCTCGGTGACGCCGATCATGCCCCAGAGCTGCGCGTCCGTCTTGCCCGGGAAGATCTGGTTGAGCTGGTCGTGCAGACCCTGGGCCGCGGTCTCGGTGTCCTTGGCCATGTCGTGCTGGGCGTTGTCGTAGTAGTCGAACGTCATGATGTTCGCCACGTCCACGCGCGTCCCGTTGCTGGCCGCGTTGCGCAGCAGCCCGAGACCGCCCTCGGACAGCCCCCGCGTGGTGGTCGGCAGGGTGTAGGACACCTCGAACTTGCGGTTGTTCTGCGCCGCCCAGTCCTGGACCTTTTTGATGGCCTTGTTGCGGCGGTCGACGCTGGCGGTGTTGTCCAGCGCGTTGACCTCGATGTCCATGTCGAGGCGCGTGATGTCGTAGGTGGTGATCACCTTCTGGTACACCGCGGCGATCTTGTCGACGTCGGTGCAGCTCTCGGCGATCTCGGTGCCGGTGGTGCCGGCCGTGTAGCCGCCGAAGGACGGGATGACGTCGCCGCCCCGGCCCTGGATCGTCTTGATGTCGGCACCGAAGGTGGCGGGCGAGATCGGCATGCTCGTGCTGCCGTTCCAGTACGCCGTACACGAACCCTTGGCCTCCGTCTGGAGGAACGCCATCGTCAGGTGCTTCACGCCGGCCTGCTCGGCCATGGCCGCCGGGCTTTCGCCGGTCCAGGCTTCGAAGTAGGGCGCGAACACGCGGGAGGGGAGAGGGGTTTCCGCCTGGGCGGTGCCACTGCCGACCATGGTCAGGCCCGTTGCGACCACAGCGGTGACGGTCGCGGCCATGGCCGCGCGGAGCGAGCGCGTGCGTCTCATGTTCATCCAAGCTGAGTGAGAAGGGGACCGCCGGAATTGCCGGGTGCGCAGCGGTTGGGGGTTATGGAATATCCCCGCAGTCATAGGCATGTCAATGGTCTGAACCAAGATAGGACTAGACCAATTGCCGTTGTCATTTTCCCGCTGACTGCCGTCCCCTTTCGGTGACTTGTGGGCCGCGGGTCCACCGCTGGGGCCGCACGGGCCTGTGCTGACGGGACCGGTGGGGGCGTCGTGGGTACGGAGCCGGGTGTGCTCGCGGCGGCCGGACGGCGCCGCTCACCCGCCGAAATCGCTCCGAACCACCGCCCCGGACTTGGTGAAGCCCTTACCTGGCCACCGGCCCCTTCGATGATGGTCTGTCAGGTACGGGCGGTCCCGGGCCGACCGCCCGGGCGTGGCCGTGCGGTCGTCGGGTGGGTTGGCGCGTGGTGCGGTGCGTGGTACGGCCACGGGTTGGTCCGCGGACGGCTGGATGGGGGAGGGGAGCGGGGTGACGGCCGTTCCGGGCGGGCCCGTCGGAGATCAGG
Organism: Streptomyces sp. HSW2009; assembly: GCF_040240285.1. NCBI lineage: Bacteria > Bacillati > Actinomycetota > Actinomycetes > Kitasatosporales > Streptomycetaceae > Streptomyces > Streptomyces sp. HSW2009. Next base: position 23,449 of record NZ_JBEHZD010000049.1, read on the forward strand.
CCCCGACGCGCCGGGGCGCAACGTCAAGCACAAAACCCGCCGTTGTCGATCGCGACGATGGCCGTCACGGTGGTGGCGGGGAGGGCCGTCCGCGGGCCGGCGCCGGTACGGCGCGGGTGACGCGGTGTGGTCAGGACGGCCGGCGCCCGGTTCCGGACCGTCGGCCGCCAGTCCCCGTACGGATGGTCGCGGTGCCCGCGATCAGGTCCACCGTCGTGCGGTGCGGAGGCGCCCCGTCCTCCTCGTCGTCCCGCAACACCAGCGACGACTGCCGCTCCTTGAGCTCGTGCTGCTTCCCGGCCGAGAAGGTGGCGTGCAACTGCTCGAACCCGGTTGCCGATATCTGCCCCTGTCGGGCGCTGTTGCGCCAGGGCGAGAGCCCGGCCCGCCCCGCGCGGAGCAGCAGTTGATCGACGAGCGCGACCGCGGTGAGCGCGATGACCAACCCCGGCAGCGTCATGAAGACGACGAATCCCATAGCGGCAGTATCCGCCTCCGGGCACCGGCCCGCCCCCGTCGTGCACCGGCCCGGCCCAGCGCTGGGGGAACCTGGCTCCCGCCAGAGGGGCGGAGCCGGGCGGCGGACCGGGAGGGAGCGGCCGGTAGGCGGGCCCGTGCTCCGCGACCCGTGGGCGCGCATCCCGCGCCCGGCCGTGGGAACGCCAGTCGACCGCCTCCAGCGGAGCCCTCCGTTCACCGCCGGCCGAAGAACTCCACCTCGGCGACGGCGACGTGATGCCCCTCCTCACCCTTGCCCCCGGTCCCGTACGCCGTGTCGAGGGTGAGGCGCACGCGTACGACGTCGGAGCCGCGGACGTCGAAGGTCTGCTGGCCGGGCTGGTCCTTGAGGCTGATCCCCTTCGTCGAGCGGTCGCCGTCCTTGTCGGTGAGGGTGACCGTGAGTTCGGCGGGGCGGGCCTGGGTGAGGAATTCGTCCTGGTTCTGGGAGCGGCCCGCGATGACGAGCAGCTTGCGCAGCCGTACCGGCTTGTCGAACGTGGCCTCCAGGTATTCGCCGGTGGCCTGGCCGGTTGGCCCGGGCGCCCAGTAGCGGTTGCTGAACCCGTCGAAGGCGGCGCTCGCCGGGTGCCGTTCGGCCGCGCTCGACGCACCCTTCCCGTCGGGGCGCAGCGCCTCCGGCTTGCCGGTCTGGTCCTGGGTGAAGGTGAGCGCGTCGGAGAGTTGGGAGCGGGCGACGTAGGCCGCGCCGAGCAGCACCAGCAGCGTCAGCGGCAGCGCGAGCCGCGGCCGGGGCCAGGTGCGCTGGCGGGGCCGCCGGCGGGGCGCCCGCCCCCCCGCCCCCCCCGCGGGCGGGGGGGGGGGCGCGGGGCCGGGGGGGGGGGGGGGGGAAAGGTGTGACGGATGCGGGTGAAGGGGC
>NZ_JBEHZD010000490.1:0-6017 GCF_040240285.1 Streptomyces sp. HSW2009
GGGGGGGGCCGGGGGGGCGGGGGCCGGGGGGGGGGGCCCGGGGGGGGGGGGGCGCGCCCCGCCCCCCCCCGCCCGGGGGGGGGGGGCCCGCGGGCCCGTCGGGGGCCGGTCGCGGAGCGGTGTCGGGCTGGGGCGAGCGCGTGGCGCGGTGGTTCTGGGGAGCGGTCTCGATGGCACAGGCCGTCATGGAACGGTCACCTCCGGCGCCTGAACGTAGTTTTCCCCACCCCCGTATGAACGGAGCCCGGTGCGGTACTTCACGCAAAAGGATGGCTATCGTCCCGTTTTCCGGCATGTGTGCGAGGGGTGTGCTGAGCCCGTCGAAATGCGTGGAATCCGTTGAAATTGCTGGGCCGGCTGGGCTGGCAGGGCCGGCGGGGCTCCGGGCGGGCCCTGATGTCCGGCCCGTCCCCGACGCCCGGGCCGCCCCTCCGACGCCCGGCGCAACCCCGGCATCCAGTCCGCTCCCGGCACCCGGGCCGCCCCCCGCCAACCGCCCCCGGGCCCGCGCCCCCGCACAACCCGCCCCGGCCCGGGCCCCCCGCCCCCCCCCCCCCCCCCCCCCGGCCCCCCCGGCCCCCGGGGCCCCCCCCCACTCCCGCCCGGGTGCCGGCACCCGCATCAGTCCGGCCCGGCCCGGCCCCGGCCCCCACCCGACCCCATGGGCCTCACCCACCCCACCCCGCGCACCCCCACCCACCAGGCCGAACCCGCTGCCGTACGGGCGGAGCCGTCAGCTCAGGGGCGGGTGGCTGGTGCGGGCAGGTAACCTCTCACCCGTGCCCGTACTCGCTGAAGTCCTCACCGCGCTCGACGCCCTCTGGCCCGCCGAGCGCGCCGAGGAGTGGGACGCGGTCGGCACGGTCTGTGGCGATCCGGACCAGCCCGTCACCCGCGTCCTGTTCGCCGTCGACCCGGTGCAGGCGGTCGCCGACGAGGCCGTACGGCTCGGCGCCGACCTGCTCGTCACCCACCACCCGCTCTACCTGCGTGGCACCACGACCGTCGCGGCCAGCACCTTCAAGGGCCGGGTCGTGCACACGCTGATCAAGCACGACGTGGCGCTGCACGTGGCCCACACCAACGCCGACCGCGCTGACCCGGGTGTCTCCGACGCCCTCGCCGGCGCCCTCGACCTGCGCGTCACCGGGCCCCTGGTGCCCGACCCGACCGACCCCGCGGGCCGCCGGGGCCTGGGCAGGATCTGCGAGCTCGACGCCCCGCTGACGCTGGCCGCCTTCGGCGAGCGGGTCGCGGCCCGGCTGCCGTGTACCGCCCAGGGCGTGCGCGTCGCCGGCGATCTGGAGCGCACCATCCGCACCGTCGCCGTCTGCGGCGGCTCGGGCGACAGCCTCTTCGGCGCCGTACGGGCCGCCGGGGTCGATGCGTACGTCACCGCCGACCTGCGCCACCACCCGGCGTCCGAGGCCCGCGAGCACGGCCCGCTGGCGCTGGTCGACGCCGCGCACTGGGCCACCGAGTGGCCCTGGATCGAGCAGGCCGCGGCCCAGCTCGACGAGATTTCCGACCGGAACGGGTGGGGCCTGCGCACCCACATTTCGCATACGGTCACCGACCCGTGGACCGCCCACGCGTCCGCCGCATCCCACGACCACACTCCTCAGCCCTCTGGAGCCCCGAACTGAACGCCGCGCCCGCCGACCAGATCCGCCTCCTCGACGTCCAGGCGCTCGACGTGCGGCTCTCCCAGCTCGCCCACAAGCGCGCGAGCCTGCCCGAGCACGCCGAGATCGAGACGCTCAACGCCGACCTGACGCAACTGCGCGACCTGCTGGTGGCCGCGCAGACCGAGGAGAGCGACACCGCCCGCGAGCAGACCAAGGCGGAGCAGGACGTCGACCAGGTGCGCCAGCGCGCCGCCCGGGACCAGAAGCGCCTGGACTCCGGCGCCGTCACCTCGCCCAAGGACCTGGAGAACCTCCAGCACGAGATCACCTCGCTCGCCAAGCGCCAGGGCGCCCTGGAGGACGTGGTCCTGGAGATCATGGAGCGCCGGGAGTCCGCCCAGGCCCGCGCCGCCGAGCTCACCGAGCGCGTCGCGGCCGTGCAGGAGAAGACCGTCGACGCGATCGGGCGCCGTGACGCCGCCGCCGAGACCATCGACGCCGAGGTCGCGACGGCCACCAAGGAGCGCGAGGTCGTCGCCGGTTCCGTACCGGCCGATCTGCTGAAGCTGTACGAGAAGCTGCGCACCCAGCAGGGCGGCGTCGGCGCGGCCCGGCTCTACCAGCGCCGCTGCGAGGGCTGCCGCCTTGAGCTGAACATCACCGAGATCAACGAGGTCAAGGCCGCGGCGCCGGACGAGGTCGTGCGGTGCGAGAACTGCCGCCGCATCCTGGTCCGTACGCCCGAGTCGGGGCTGTGAGCCGACCCCCGCTGCACCTGGTGGTCGAGGCGGACGGCGGGTCCCGGGGCAACCCGGGGCCGGCCGGCTACGGCGCCGTCGTACTCGACCCGGAGACCGGCGAAACGCTGGTCGAGACGGCCGAGTTCATCGGCACGGCCACCAACAACGTCGCGGAGTACCGGGGGCTGATCGCCGGCCTGCGCGCGGCGTACGCGCTCGACCCGGCCGCGCGGGTCCAGGTCCGGATGGACTCCAAGCTGGTCGTCGAGCAGATGTCGGGCCGCTGGCAGATCAGGCACCCCGACATGAAGCCGCTCGCCGCCGAGGCCGCGGCGGTCTTCCCGGCCGAGCAGGTCGGCTACGCCTGGCTGCCGCGGGCCCAGAACAAGCACGCGGACCGGCTGGCCAACGAGGCCATGGACGCGGGCGCGCGCGGCGAGCGGTGGCGCCCGGCCGAACCGGCGCCGACCCGCCCGACCTCGGCACTCGGGGGCTCGACGGCGACGGCCGGCGACCGGGGCCGCGGCGCTGGCACCGCGAGCGCTCCCGGAACCGCCGGCCCCACGAACACCGCCGGCACTACGAACGCCACCAGCACCACCGAAACCTCCGGCGCCTCCGGCACCCGCCCGGCGACGACCCCGGTGGTCGGCTGGGCCGGCGCGGACCTCGCGCCGCCGACCACCTTCGTCCTGCTGCGCCACGGCGAGACCGCGCTCACCCCGCAGAAGCGGTTCTCCGGCAGCTCGGGCTCCGACCCCGAACTGTCGCAGGTCGGCCGCGACCAGGCCGAACGCGCGGCGCAGGCACTGGCCGCCCTCGGCACCGTCGAAGCGGTCGTGAGCTCCCCGCTGCGCCGCTGCCGCGAGACCGCGCAGGCGGTCGCGGCCCGGCTGGGTCTCGACGTACGGATCGATCAGGGCCTGCGCGAAACGGACTTCGGCGGTTGGGAGGGGCTGACGTTCGGGGAGGTGCGCGAGCGGTACCCGGCCGACCTCACGGCCTGGCTCGCCTCGACCAAGGTCGCGCCCACCGGCGGCGGCGAGTCGTTCACCACGGTCGCCCGCCGGGTGGCCCGCTCCCGCGACGCGCTCCTCGCGGAACACCCCGGCCGCACCGTGCTCCTGGTCACCCACGTCACCCCGATCAAGACGCTGGCCCGACTGGCCATCGGCGCCCCGCCGGACTCCCTGTTCCGCATGGAACTCTCCGCCGCCGCGCTCTCCACCATCGCCTACTTCGGCGACGGCAACGCCTCGCTACGCCTGTGGAACGACACGGCGCACCTGCGTTGAGGCGTACGGGGGCGGGTCCGCGGGGTGCCTCCGCGGCGGCGCGCCCGTAGCGGTACGCGCCCCCTGCCGAGGTGGCCGCGGCCGGGCGGTCCGTCTGCCCCGACGGGCTGGCTGCTCGTACGCCCGACCGGCCGCGCGGGCAGCCACGAGCGTCTGGCCGTACGCGCAACCAGCCGTGAGAGCCGCCGGTCGTACGAGCGACCGCGATACGCGCAACCGGCCTTCAGCGCCCCAGCCGTGCGGGCCATCGGCCCCGTAGCCCAGCGGTCAGGGCCCTGCACCCGCGGGGGCCGTGCCCGTTACGCGGTCGGGGCGAGGGCTGCGGCCTCGCGGGCCAGGTGTTCGACGCGGGTCCAGTCGCGGGCCCGGATCGCGTCCGCCGGGAGCATCCAACTCCCGCCCACGCAGGCGACGTTGGGTAGTGCCAGATACGTCGGGGCGGAGGCGAGGCCGATGCCGCCGGTGGGGCAGAACCTGGCCTGCGGCAGCGGGGCCGACAGGGCGCGCAGATAGGGCGCGCCGCCGGCCGCCTCGGCCGGGAAGAACTTCATCTCGTGCACCCCGCGCTCCAGCAGGGCCACCACCTCGGACGTGGTGGAGACGCCGGGCAGGAACGGCAGGCCCGACGCCTGGAGCGCGGTCAGCAGGCGATCCGTCCAGCCGGGGCTGACCAGGAACTTCGCGCCGGCCGCGGCCGAGGCGTCGACGTCCTGCGGGGTCAGTACGGTGCCCGCGCCGACGATGGCGTCGGGCACCTCGGCGGCGACGGCCCGGATGGCGTCGGGCGCCGCCGCGGTGCGCAGCGTCACCTCGATCGCCGGCAGTCCGCCCGCCACCAGCGCCCGGGCCAGCGGCACCGCGTCCGCCGCGTCCTCGATGACGACGACGGGGATCACGGGCGCGAGCCCCAGCACCGATGCGGGCACACCAGCGACGGCGCGCTGGGGAGCGGTGGGGGAGGACGCGGGGGCGGGGGCGGCGGAAGCGGCATCAGTCACCCCGCCATCCTCCGCCGCATCGCCATCATCCGCAATGCGTGTTGCACATGGCGCAATGCGTGAAGACTCCGGCTCCAGCACTCAGGAGGCCCTGGGCCCAGCGCACGGAGGGCTCCGGGCTCAGAGCGCAGAGGGCCCAGCGCGCCGAATGCCCCGGGCTCAGAGCTCCGTCACGATCACGTCCAGCGCCCACGGCGTGCCCGGGCGGGTCGGCGCCGTGGCCTCCACGGTGTGGCCGAGCGCGTGCAGGGCGTCGACGAGTTCGCGGGGGCCGCGGGGTGCGGCGCCCGCGGTCAGCAGGTCGCGGACGATGCGGCCCTTGGTCGCCTTGTTGAAGTGGCTGACCACCGTCCGCTTCTCCACGCCCCGTACGACCTTCGACTGGAGCACGCGTACCGTCGCCGTGCGCTCGGCGACCTCACCGGCCGGCTTCCAGGCCGCCGCGTACGCCGCCGAGCGCAGGTCGAGGACGAGGCCGCGGTCGGCGACGGCGGGCAGGACGTCGGCCATGGCCCGCCGCCAGTGCGTGCCGAGCGCGCCGACGCCCGGCAGCTTGACCCCCATCGAGCAGCGGTAGGAGGGGATGCGGTCGCCGATCCTGACCGCGCCCCACAGCCCGGAGAAGACCAGCAGCGAGCGGCCCGCGCGGCGCCGGGCGGCCGGGTCCAGGGTGGCCAGGTCCAGCGCGTCGTAGAGCACCCCGGTGTAGATCTGGCCCGCGGGGCGGGTGCCGGCGGTGCGCAGCTCCGCGTTCTTGGCGAGCTCGCCGCGCAGCCCGGTGCTGAGCCCGAGCACGTCGGCGGCCTTGTCCGCATCGCCCGTGCACAGCGTGACCAACTCGTCGAGCACCGCCTCCCGCGCGGCCCCGAGCTCGGGCAGCGAGAGCCCGGCCGGCTTCAGGGCGGCTCCCGACCCGCTGGGGGCCTTCCCCTCGGAGGGCGGCAACAGTACGAGCACGGCGGTTCTCCTCACCGGACGACACGGCAGACGATCACGGGGCCGACCGCAGGTCAGGCGCGGTACGGCCAGCACGGCGGGCCCGGCCCGACGCCGCGCCGCACCGCCTGTTTGCGGTATGCGAGCAGGTGTCCGTACGCGGCCCGCCACCCCACTCCGACCGGCGCCCGGCAGTCGGCGTCGGGTGCGGGTGGTGACCGGTGCGCGGCCCCGCCGCAGCCTATGCCGGCGGCCCCGATGGGGAGAAACCGCGCACCCTCGCCAGCCCGCCAGCCCGCCAGCCCGCCAGCCCGCCAGCCCGCCAGCCCGCCGGGTCGGGGGGGGGGGGGGGGGGGGGGGGGGGGCGGGCTCCGATCGGGGGTGGCGGGGTGGGGGGGGAAAAAGAGGGGGGGGGGGGGG
>NZ_JBEHZD010000491.1:0-5915 GCF_040240285.1 Streptomyces sp. HSW2009
TCCGCCAGCACGCGTGCGGGCCGCCCCTTCGCGGGCCGGCCCCGCACCTCCGCGACCGGCAACGGTGCCGGCCCGCGGGCCACCGGCGGCGGGCTGCGGCCCGGCGCGTGTACGACCGCCGCGGCGGGGCCCGGGGCGTATGCGCCGTGCGCAGCGCGCCCCGCGGCGCCCGGCGCGAACGAGGGCCGTCCAAGGCCCGGGACAGAGGAAAGTCATGCCACTGGTCAGCACTGGTGAACTCGTCGGGCAGGCGCGGTCCGCGGGCCGTGCGCTCGCCGCGTTCAACGTCATCTCGCTGGAGCACGCCGAGGCGATCGCCGCCGGCGCGGAGGCCGCGGGCGCGCCCGCGATCCTCCAGGTGTCGGAGAACGCGGTGCGCTTCCACGGCGGCCGACTGGCCCCGATCGCCGCCGCCGCTGCCGCGGTCGCCCGCGCGTCCAGCGCCCCGCTCTCGCTCCACCTCGACCACGTGGTCAGCGTCGACCTGCTGCACGCCGCGCACGACAACGGCTTCAGCTCGGTGATGTTCGACGCGTCCAAGCTCGGCTACGCGGCCAACGTACGGGCCACCGCGGACGCCGTCGCCTGGGGCCACCAGCGGGGCGTCTGGGTGGAGGCCGAACTCGGCGAGGTCGGCGGCAAGGAGGGCGAGGCACCGCTGGACGCACACGCCCCCGGGGTGCGGACCGACCCGGCGGAGGCGGCGGCGTACGTCGCGGACACCGGCGTGGACGCGCTGGCCGTGGCCGTCGGCAGCTCGCACGCGATGACCGAGCGGACCGCTGCCCTCGACCACGAGCTGATCGGCAGGCTGCGGGACGCGGTGCCGGTGCCGCTGGTGCTGCACGGCTCGTCGGGCGTGCCGGACGCGGAGATCCGGCAGGCGGTCGCCGCCGGCATGGTCAAGATCAACGTGGGCACGGCCCTGAACACCGCCTTCACCGCCGCCGTCCGCTCCGAACTGGCGGCCCGCCCCGACCTGGTGGACCCGCGCAAGTACGTGGGCCCGGGCCGCGACGCGATGGCCGCGACGGTGGCCGCGTTCCTCGCCGTGGTCGGCGGCTGAGCCGGCGGCGAGGGGCCGGCGGCCGGGTGAGCCCGCCGCGCGGGGGCGGGCCCCGGGCCGACCGACCCGGGAGCGGTCGGCCCGTGCGCGTTCCCTGCGCGCATTTCCCGTAGGCGCTCCCGTACGTGTTCCCCGTGCCCGGCCTCCGGCCCGGGGCCAGTTGGCCACCCGGGCGGGAGGCGTACGGGCCAGGACATCGACGTACGGGCCGTGGAAAACAGGTCCGGCGTACGCGCCGGGGAAGCAGGCCCACGCGCGGGCCGGTGAGCAGCAGAGCCAGCGCGCGGGCCGTGGAAAGCACGTCCGGCGTACGGGCCGGTGAATGCTGATCCGGCGTACGCACCGGGGAAGCAGGTAAGACAGGCGGACCGGGAAGAGCAGGTGGAGCGGGGTGGGCGTCAGCCCTTCGTCAGCCAGACCCGGTCGAGGTTGACGTCACACTTGTTGCCGCTCTCGCAGGAGAGCCGGACCGTGTTGGTGCCCTTGTTGAGGTTGACGATGGCCCAGGTGTTGGTCCAGCCGGCTTCCCAGTCACCCTTCTTCGCTAGTGCGAAGTTCTTCATGCTGACGGCGCGGGGGTCCCGCTTGCTGTTCACCGTCAGGCTCAGGTTCTGGTCTTCGCCGGGGACGCCGTACCCCACGTACAGCCGGTACTGGCCGGGCTCTTCGACGTCGACGGACCAGGTGGCCGCCGCGCCGGGCTTGTTGATGCCCGCCACGTACTTGCCGCCGTCGGCCTTCGCACCGGGCACGTCGGAGGCGAGGGTGGTGCCGCCCTCCAGCTTCATCGTCGACGCGTCCTCGGTGGGCAGCGGCGCCGGGCCCTTGGTGGCCTTCGGGCTGTTGCTCGGCTCGGCGGTCTCGGTGGCGGTCGGCTGGGCGTCCTTGGTCGGCTCGGCCTTGTCCTTCTTGCCGCCCGTGTTGTTGGAGATCATCGCCACGGTGATGCCGACGATCACGACGGCGACCACGGCTATCGCCCCGATGAGCAGCCCCTTGCTATTGGGCCCGCGACCTCCGCCGCCACGCCCTGCGGGGGCGCCGTGACCGGGACCGGCGTGACCGGGACCGGCGGGCGCCTGCTGCCGCGGCGGCACGCCGCCGGGCGGCGGGCCCTGCACCCGGTTCCAGGTCTGCGTCGGCAGCGCCTCGGGCGCCGTGTAGTGCCCGTGCTGCTGCTGTTGCTGTGGTGGCTGCTGCTGCCCGTAGCCGTAGCCGCCGGGCGCGGCCTGCTGCTGGTGGTGCTGTTGCTGGTACTGCTGCTGGCCGTACTGCCGCTCGCCCACCGCGCGGACGTGGTTGTACGAGGTCCGGGGGACGCCGGGCTGCGGCGGTCCTGGATAGCCGTAACCGCCCGTGCGTGGCGTGCCCTGGGCGCCCTGGTCCGCGCCCGCCTCGCCGCCCTCCTGGCGGTACAGGTAGGCGAACGGGTCGTCGTCCTGCGGCACACCCGAGCCGTTATTGCCGGCCGTCATCCCCTGGTCACTCCCACTTCATCCCTGATGGTCATCCGCGCTGTGGCACTCGGGTGCCAGAACAGCTCATATCAGGGCCGGGGCGGCCGTCATAGCCGTGCGCTGTCCGGATGGCCAATGTTCATGATCGATTCATTCTCGGCAGCCGTGCCGACCGGCGCAGCCTACCCCGCCGAACAACGGCCGTGCGGCTGCTCCGCGTTCCCGCCCCGGGCACCCGATCGGGACCGGCCACCCGGCAGCGGGCGGGCGGCGGCTAGCCGGCGCGCCGGTTCGCCTTCGAGCGCGACCGCTTTTCCACGTACATACGCTGGTCAGCGGATTGCAGCACCTCTTCGGCCGACATTCCGCAGGCCGCCCAGCCGATGCCGAAGCTGGCGCCGACCCGTACCGCGCGGCCCTCGAAACGAATGGGCGGGATGATCGCGTTCCGCAGCCGCACGGCGAGGTCCTGGGCGTCGGCCCGGCCGAGGCCGTCCGCCAGCACCACGAACTCGTCGCCGCCGAGCCTGGCCACCGTGTCCCCGTCCCGCACCCCGTGCGAGAGCCGCCGGGCGACCTCGATGAGCACGGCGTCGCCGGTGTGGTGGCCGAACCTGTCGTTGATCGACTTGAAGCCGTCGAGGTCGCAGAAGAGCACCGCGAGCCCCTTGGTGCCGTCGTCCTCCTCGCCCTCGGCCGGCGCATAGGTGTGCACGTGGTGGTCGAAGGGGCCGGCGTCCGCGCCGCCCGGCAGGCCCTCCAGCACGTCCGCGTCGAGCCCGCTGAGGTCACCGAGGTCGCCGAGGTCCACCGCGGCACCGCCGAACGCGTCGAGCCCGAAGCCCTGCACGTACGCGTCCTGCTCGATGCTGCCGACCAGCGCCGCCTCGCGCACCGCCGGCTGGGCGCCGTCGACGGCCGGGCCCGCGGCGTCCGCGCCCGCGTAGGCCGGCTGTGGGGGACGGGCGCAGAGCCGGGCGCCGAGCCGGCTGCGCAGCTCGGCGCTGTTGGGCAGCCCGGTCAGCGAATCGTGGCTGGCCCGGTGGGCGAGTTGCAGTTCGTGGCGCTTGCGTTCTTCGATGTCCTCGACGTGGGTGAGCAGGAAGCGGGGGCCGTCGGCGGCGTCGGCGACCACGCTGTTGCGCAGCGAGACCCACAGGTACGTGCCGTCGCGGCGGGCGAGGCGCAGTTCGGCCCGGCCGCCCTCGGCCGAGGTGCGCAGCAGGGTCCCGATGTCCTCGGGGTGGACGAGGTCGGAGAAGGAGTAGCGGCGCAGCACGGTGGCGGAGCGGCCGAGCAGTCGGCACAGCGCGTCGTTGGTGCGCAGCAGCCGCCCGTGCTGGTCGCCGCCCATTTCGGCGATGGCCATGCCGCTGGGCGCGTACTCGAACGCCTGCCGGAAGCTCTCCTCGCTGGCCCGCAGCGCCTGCTGGTCGCGGCCGAGGCGGCGCAGCGCGCGCTGCATGTTGGCGCGCAGCCGGGCGTTGCCGATCGCGATGGCGGCGTGGAAGGCGTACATCTGGAGGGCCTCTTGGCCCCAGGCGCCGGGGCGGCGGCCGTTGCGCGGCTTGTCGACGGAGATCACGCCGAGCAGCTCGCCCTGCGAGGTGCCGGCCGAGCGCATCGGCGCGAACAGCCGGTCCATCGGGTGCCACTCGTCGGGGAACCGCGGCGCGGGCCCGGCGACGTGCCACTGCGGCACGTCGTCGTCGTCGAGCACCCAGCCCTCGGTGTACGGGATGAAGCGCAGGTCGCCCCAGCGGTCGCCCATCGAAAGGCGGCGCTCCCAGGACGCCCGCGAGCCGATCCGGCCCGCCATCAGCGCCTCGGCACCGGGGCTGCCACTGACCGCGGCCACCACCAGGTCCCCGTCGGGTCGGACCAGATTGACTGCCGACAGCTCGTAGCCCAGGCCCTGGGTCACGCCGTCGGCGACGGTTTGCAGGGTGTCCGCAAGACTGCGCCCCGTGTTCAGTTCGGCGACCACGTGATGTAGCTGCCGCAGGGTCGCAAGACGGATGTACGGCTCCGACTCGGTCTCCATCGATCGCTCTCCCCCGAGACCTCGACAGCAACTCCAGAATTTCTTGTCGACTCTCACTGCCACGGCCACTGAATCACAGCGAGCTGTCCAGTCGGTACACAGGGTCAACAATTACTGCCCGTTGTGACTTATGTCACAACGTACATCCGTTGCAGGGATATGGCTGTTACTCGGGCTCAGACCCCCCGCGCGATATTTCCTGAAAGCAAATCCGGAATGCGATTACGTTTACCGGGGGTGGCCGTATCGAATATCGGTACGGATTTGCGCGGACCCCGCCCAAGGTCCTAGGGCGTTCTCCGTCGGGAGCCCGATGTGGGTCGGCGGGGCGGCCGGATAGCGTCGCTGACGTGTTGCGAACCTCGTCCTCCCCAGCCCCGCACGTCCCCGGCTCCGCCTCGGCCACACCGGGCGCACCACCGGCCGCGCCGACCCGCGGGACGCCCCAGCGGTCGGAGTCCGGCCGCGCCGTCCCGCATGCTGGAGGGGTGAGCGAGGACGAGTTCCGGGCCGCGCTGTCGCGGCTGGCGGCCGGGGTGGTGCTGGTGACGGCGCACGACCCGGAGGACGGCCCGCGCGGCGAGGACGTCGGCATGACGGCGACCGCCTTCCTCTCGGTGTCGCTCGACCCGCCGCTGGTGATGGTGAGCGTGCGCGCCGAATCGCGGATGGACGACGTGCTGGAGCGGCAGCCGCTGTGGGCGGTGTCGCTGCTCGCCGAAGGCCAGCGGCAGGTCGCGGGCCGCTTCGCGATGAAGGGCCGCATCAGCGACCGGCTGCTCTTCGCGGACCTTCCGCACGTCCGCGGCGAGGCGTCCGGCGCCCCGCTGGTCAGCGGCGCCCTCGCCACCCTGGAGTGCCGCACGGAACAGCGCATCACGGCGGGCGACCACACCCTTGTGGTGGCCCGCGTACTGACCGCCGCGACCTCGGGCACGGAGGGCGACCCGCTGACGTACTTCCGGGGTCGGTACCGACACCTGGGCTGATGCATTTCTGGGACCGGTACCAACACCTGGGCTGACGCACCTCCGGGGTCGGTACCAGCACGGGCTGACGCACCGGCACGGGCTGACGCAGGGGGCGCGCCTCGCGCGCGTACGGGCGGGTTGGCGGGGTCCGGCGCCTTCGCCTGCGTCTTTGCCTACGCCTTTGCCTGCGTCTTCGCTTCGGCATGCCTTCGCGCGCGTACGCGGGGGTTGTTGCGCACGGGATGTCACGCGTGGGCCGTGGGGTCCGTGGGCCGGCGTGCCGGTTCGCACCCGCGCGTACGGGTGGGCGCGTGGCATGCCGGTTGGTGCGGGGGGGTGCGCCCCGGGGGGCGGGGGGGGCGGGGGGGGGGGGGGGG
>NZ_JBEHZD010000492.1:0-5966 GCF_040240285.1 Streptomyces sp. HSW2009
CCGCCGCCGTGCCGGGCCCCTCTCAGTCCCGTGCCCTCCCTCGCAGCCCGTGTACAGGCGCGGGCCTGCACGCGGCGGTCCGCGCCGCTAAGCGGCCACCGTGCCGTCCACGGCCAGTCGGGTCAGGACCTGGCGCAGGGCCGGGGCGCCGCGCCGGGCGTCCTGGGCGCTGGCCAGGAACCAGTCCAGTTCGGCGATCTCGCGGGCCGGCCGCAGCTCACCGGTGGCCGGGCCGGTGAAACAGGTCATGCGCAGCGGCCGGCCGCCCTGCCCGTGGGCCTCGTCCTCGATGACGAACGCCGGGGTCAGCTCCCCCGGGTCGGCCCGCACGCCGAGCTCTTCGGCGAGTTCCCTGGCCAGCGCCTGGGGGCCGCTCTCGCCGGGTTCGAGCTTGCCGCCCGGCAGGTAGAACACGTCCCGGCCCTCGGTGCGGACGGCCAGCAGCCGGCCGTCGCGCACGCACAGCCAGGCCACCGACTCCAGCGGGGTCAGCGGCTCAGTCATCGCCGTCGCCGCCCGCCGCGCCGTCTTCGAGGTTGCCCTCGGTCTCCAGGTACAGCTCACGGACGGCCGCCAGCGTCTCCTGGTCGGGCTCCGCCCACAGGCCCCGGCTCTCCGCTTCGAGCAGCCGCTCCGCCATGCCGTGCAGGGCCCACGGGTTGGCCTCTTCGAGGAAGGCCCGGTTCTCCGGGTCGAGCAGGTAGCTCTGGGCGAGCTTGTCGTACATCCAGTCGGCGACCACGCCGGTGGTGGCGTCGTAGCCGAAGAGGTAGTCGACGGTCGCGGCCAGTTCGAAGGCGCCCTTGTAGCCGTGCCGGCGCATCGCCTCGATCCAGCGCGGGTTGACCACCCGGGCGCGGAAGACCCGGGAGGTCTCCTCGTGCAGGGTGCGGGTGCGGACCGTCTCCGGGCGGGTGCTGTCGCCGATGTACGCGGCCGGGGCGGTGCCCTTGAGCGCGCGCACGGTGGCCACCATGCCGCCGTGGTACTGGAAGTAGTCGTCGGAGTCGGCGATGTCGTGCTCGCGGGTGTCGGTGTTCTTCGCCGCGACCGCGATCCGCTTGTAGGCGGTCTCCATCTCGTCCCTGGCCGGCCGGCCGTCGAGCCCGCGGCCGTACGCGTAGCCGCCCCACACCGTGTAGACCTCGGCCAGGTCGGCGTCGGTGCGCCAGTCACGGCTGTCGATGAGCTGGAGCAGACCGGCCCCGTAGGTGCCGGGGCGGGAGCCGAAGATGCGGGTGGTGGCGCGGCGTTCGTCGCCGTGCTGGGCCAGGTCGGCCTGGGTGTGGGCGCGTACGTAGTTGTCGGCCGCCGGCTCGTCCAGCGCGGCGGCCAGCCGCACGCCGTCGTCCAGCAGGCCCACCACGTGCGGGAACGCGTCGCGGAAGAAGCCGGAGATGCGCAGCGTGACGTCGATGCGGGGGCGGCCGAGTTCGGCCAGCGGGATCGCTTCGAGGCCGGTGACCCGGCGGGACGCCTCGTCCCACACCGGCCGCACGCCGAGCAGGGCCAGCGCCTCGGCGATGTCGTCGCCGGCGGTGCGCATGGCGCTGGTGCCCCACAGGGACAGGCCGACCGACTGCGGCCAGGTGCCGTCGTTGTCGGTGCGGTAGCGCTCAAGGAGGGAGTCGGCCAGCGCCTGGCCGGTCTCCCAGGCGAGCCGGCTGGGCACCGCCTTGGGGTCGACCGAGTAGAAGTTGCGGCCGGTGGGGAGCACGTTGACCAGGCCGCGCAGCGGCGAGCCCGAAGGACCCGCGGGGACGAAGCCGCCGGCGAGCGCGTGCACCACGTGGTCGATCTCGGCGGTGGTGCCGGCGAGCCGCGGCACCACCTCGCGGGCCGCGAAGTCGAGGATGGCGGCGACGTCCTTGCGCACGTCGTCGGGGAGCGCGGCGCACACCGTATCGGTGGCGTCCGCCTCCCAGCCGGCGTCCTCCATGGCCTGCACCAGCGTCCTGGCCCGCTCCTCGATCTCGTCCGCGCTGGTGCGGGTGGCGGCCGACTCGTCCAGGCCGAGTGCCTCGCGCAGCCCGGGCAGGGCCGCGGTGCCGCCCCAGATCTGCCGGGCGCGCAGGATGGCGAGGACCAGGTTGACCCGCTCGGGCCCGGTGGGCGCGCCCCCCAGCACGTGCAGCCCGTCGCGGATCTGGGCGTCCTTGACCTCGCACAGCCAGCCGTCGACGTGCAGCAGGAAGTCGTCGAACCCGTCGTCGTCGGGCCGGTCGTCAAGGCCGAGGTCGTGGTCGAGCTTGGCGGCCTGGATCAGGGTCCAGATCTGGGCGCGGATGGCGGGCAGCTTGGCCGGGTCCATCGCGGAGATCGCCGCGTACTCGTCGAGGAGTTGTTCCAGCCGGGCGATGTCGCCGTAGGACTCGGCGCGGGCCATCGGCGGCACCAGGTGGTCCACCAGTGTGGCGTGCACCCGGCGCTTGGCCTGGGTGCCCTCGCCCGGGTCGTTGACCAGGAAGGGGTAGATCAGCGGCAGGTCGCCGAGGGCGGCGTCCGGGCCGCAGGCGGCGGACAGGCCGGCGTTCTTGCCCGGCAGCCACTCCAGGTTGCCGTGCTTGCCCAGGTGCACCATGGCGTCGGCGCCGAAGCCGCCGTCCTGCTGCGCGGTGGCGATCCACCGGTAGGCGGCCAGGTAGTGGTGCGAGGGCGGCAGGTCGGGGTCGTGGTAGATGGCGATGGGATTCTCGCCGAAGCCGCGCGGCGGCTGGATGACCACGAGCAGGTTGCCGCGCCGCAGCGCCGCGAGGACGATCTCGCCCTCGGGGTCGCGGCTGGTGTCCACGAACATCTGCCCGGGCGGCGGGCCCCAGTGCTCCTCCACGGCGTCCCGCAGCTCCTGCGGCAGTCCCGCGTACCAGCGGCGGTAGTCGGCGGCCGGGATGCGCACCGGGTTGCGGGCGAGCTGTTCCTCGGTCAGCCACTCCTGGTCGTGGCCGCCGGCCTCGATGAGGGCGTAGATGAGTTCGTCGCCGTTGCCGGACGCGAGGCCGGGCAACGATCCCTCACCTTCCTCGGGCCCGAAGTCGAAGCCCTCGGCGCGCAGCCTGCGCAGCAGGGCGACGGCGCTCGCCGGGGTGTCGAGACCGACCGCGTTGCCGATCCTGGAGTGCTTGGTGGGGTACGCGGAGAGCACCAGGGCCAACCGCTTCTCGGCGGCCGGTACGTGGCGCAGCCTGGCGTGCCGTACGGCGATGCCGGCGACGCGGGCGGCGCGCTCGGGGTCGGCCGCGTAGACCGGCAGACCGTCCTCGTCGACCTCCTTGAAGGAGAACGGGACGGTGATCAGACGGCCGTCGAACTCGGGCACCGCCACCTGGGTCGCCGCGTCCAACGGCGAGAGGCCCTCGTCGTTCTCCTCCCAGGCCGCGCGGGTGCCGGTCAGGCACAGCGCCTGGAGGATCGGCACGTCGAGCGCGGCGAGCGCGCCCGCGTCCCAGGACTCGTCGTCGCCGCCGGCGGACGCCTCGGCGGGCTTGGTGCCGCCCGCGGCGAGCACGGTGGTGACGACGGCGTCCGCGGCGCCGAGCGCCTCGATGAGCTCGGGCTCGGGGGCCCGCAGCGAGGCGACGAACAGCGGCAGGGCCCGCCCGCCGGCGTCCTCGACGGCCGTGCAGAGCGCGTCCACGAAGGCGGTGTTGCCGCTCATGTGGTGGGCCCGGTAGTAGAGCACCGCGATCAGCGGGCCGCTGGCGTCGGCCCGGGCGGTGCGCTCCAGCGGGCCCCAGGTCGGGGCGGGCTGCGGGGGTTCGAAGCCGTGGCCGGTGAGGAGCACGGTGTCGGAGAGGAAGTTGGCGAGCTGGCCGAGGTTGGCGGGCCCGCCGTGGGCGAGGTAGGCGTGCGCCTCGGCGGCGATGCCGACCGGGACCGTGGACGCCTCCATGAGCTGGGCGTCCGGGGCCTGTTCGCCGGTGAGCACGACGACCGGGCGGTCGCCGGCGAGCAGCAGGTCGAGGCCGTCCTGCCAGGCCCGCAGACCGCCGAGCAGGCGTACGACGACGAGGGAGACGCCGTCGAGCAGGGCGGGCAGGTCGGCGAGGTCGAGCCGGGCCGGGTTGGCGAGCCGGTAGGGCACTGGGCCCTCGGCCGCACGAGCGCTGAGCAGGTCGGTGTCGGACGTCGACAGCAGGAGGATCATGCGGCAGCAGCCTTCCTCGGGGTCCGCGCCCCGGGCGGGTGGGAGGACGGCAGGAGTTCCTGGCTCGCCCGGCATCGCTGCCGGGCTCACAGTGGCGGGACCGCGCCGGGTTCACACCGGCTTCCTCCCCTGGCGCCGTCGCTTGCGGGAGCGGGCCAGCAGGCCCGTCGGGGAGCATAGTAACGACCTGACCAGCGCCGCGTCGCGGGCTCCCGTCCCCGGCCCGGCCCACCGCACCCGGGCGTGGCTGTGCCGGTCGCCGCCCGACCGGGCGGGATGGCCGCCGGCCCGCGTGCGCTCCACGGCCGAGCAGCGCCCCGCCCCGCCGACCGGGCAGCCGAGTCGACCGGCCATCCGAACGGCACATCAAGGCCAAGCAGGGCCGAATAAGGCCGGAACCCGACGCCTGCGCGGGACGGCGGGCCACGGATCGGGCCGCGGCAGGGGGTACGCCTGACGGGGTTCCGCGCCGCTGTGCGTACGGTGCAGCCGCGTCCCGTTTCGGGTCTGGCCCGGTCCTGCGCGCGGTACAGCCGCGCCCTGCCGTAGCCTGGCGCGGCCTTGCGCCCGGTACAGCCGCGCCGCCCCGTCTTGTGTCCGGCTTTGTGTCCGGCCCGGCCCTGCGCGCGGTGTAGCGGCACCCCCGTCGTACGCCTGGCGCGGCCTCGTGCCCGGCGCGCTCCCGCTCCGTACGACCTGCTCCCCTGCCACCGCCCCGTACGTCACGCGCCCCTACGAATGGCGCGGAGGAAACCAACCACGCAGGCGGCGCCGACAACAGCGACCGCACAAGAGCACCGGCCCTAGCACCAGCACCGACAAAGAAAGACAGCCCGAGCCGAACGGACCCGCCGCGCTGGGCGACCCGCATGCGGCGCGGCGTCGCCCCGCTCGTCGGGCTCGCGGCCCCTCGGCCCGGTGGCCGTGGCCGGGAGTCCCCGCTGACCTGGTGCGGGAGGTCCCGGGCGGGGGGATCGTCGGTATGCTCGCCGCCATGCCCCTCACCCCGACAACCGCCCCAACTGGGGAGGAACCGCCCAGCCGCACAGGCGATGACGCCTGTCCCGGCGCGCTGCGGCTGCACCGGGCCGACGACGGCTTCCTGGCCCGCGTCCGGCTCCCCGGCGGGCTGCTGACGGCGGCACAGGCAGCCGAACTCGCGCTGGCGGCACAGGAGTTGGGGGACGGCGCGCTCGATCTGACCTCGCGGGGCAACGTACAGCTCCGCGGTCTCGGTGCAGCCTGCGGCGGGGAACTGGCCGACCGGTTGCGGGCGGCCGGCCTGTTGCCTTCGGCCAGCCACGAGCGGGTGCGCAACGTGGCGCTGTCGCCGCTGTCGGGGCTCGACGGCGGCGGGCGGGTCGACGTGACGCCCTGGGTGCGGGAGTTGGACCGCCTGCTGTGCGCGGCGCCGGACGCGGCCGGCCTCTCGGGGCGGTTCCTGTTCGCGGTGGACGACGGCCGCGGCGACGTGGCCGCGCTCGGGGCCGATGTGACATTGATCGCAACGGCACCCGGGGACGCGGTGCTACGGGTGGCCACCGGACACCCGGCGCCCCCCGCCCGCGCCGCCGTACCCGACCCCATCCTGCTGCGCATCGCCGCGGCCGACGCACCGCGCGCCGCGCTGACCGCGGCGCTCGCCTTCCTCGCCGCGGCGCGGGCCAGTGACGCGAAGGCGTGGCGGAGTTGGGAACTGCCCGGCGGCCCCGAGCGTTACGCGCTCTTCGCGCGCGAGCTGGACGCCGCGCTCGCCGCCGCGGGCGTCACGGCCCGCCCCCGGCCGCGCGACGAGCGGCCACCGCATGTCGCGCCCGCGGGG
>NZ_JBEHZD010000493.1:0-5934 GCF_040240285.1 Streptomyces sp. HSW2009
CCAGCGGGGGCGCCCGCGGCGGGGCGGCGTGGGGGTCGCGCAGCGCGGCGACGGGGCGGCCCTCGGGCGCGCCGTGCACGGCGCGCAGGGTGCGCCGGGCGAGCTCGTCGCGGGTGGCGGGGGCGGGCGGGCCGTACCGGGTGGCCAGCTCGAAGCAGGGCTGGAAGTACCGGTCCTGCGGATGGCCCTCGCTGATCCTGGCCGCCCGCCTGGCCCGCTTGAGCACGGTGAACCACTCCGCGGTGGCGCGCAGCACGTCGGCCGCCGCGTGCACCGATGCGGCCAGCAGCGCCGCGCCGTCGGCGCTCACCAGCGGCCCCGCGCACTGCGGGTGCTGGCCGGGCCGGATGACCAGCGGATCGAGGAGGAGTTTGACGGTGCGGCTGAGCGGGCCGCCCTGGGCCCCGCTGAGCGCCTCCACGCCCGCCAGTTCCTGCCACACCTCGTGCAGCACCGCGGCGCGCGGACGCGCGCGTGCCCCGTGATCCGAGGCGTCCGGGCCGATCCGCATGCCGGCAGCTTAAACGGGCGTTCGAGGCGGACCCAAACCTGGGACGGGTAGGCACAGCACCCCTCCTAACGTCGGGGTCGTTGGTTCGCCTGCGGGAAGGACACCCCATGATTCGCACCCTTCGAGCCGCGGCCTGGCTGTTCCTCGCGGGCTCGGTCGGCTACTACCTCTGGTACGGGCTCACCGCCGATGCGTCGGACTCCGGCGGCCTCGCATGGGTCGGGCCGCAGATGATCCCGCTGGGCATCGCGGTGAGCCTGGTCCCGGTGCTGCTGGCCTTCACCAAGGACGGCGTGGTCTCCGCATTCACCGGGCGCAACAGCGCCGCCTTCCGCAACGGCCTGCTCGGCGTCGGTACCGTCACCGGCACCCGCCCCACCGGAACCACCCTGAACGACCAGCCCGAGGTGCGCATCGAACTGAACGTGCGCGGCGCGGACGGCACCATCTTCGACTCGCACGCGAAGCTCGTGGTGCCCCTGACGGACCTCGCCCTGTTCGCGCCGGGCGCCGTACTGCCCGTCCGTTACCTGCCGGGCCGCACCGACCGCGTCGAGATCGACCGCTCGGGCGACATGGCGGGGGCCCAGGCCGTGTACAACGAGGTGCAACTCCAACGCGGCCTGACCACCAGGGAGGCACTGGAGGTCGCCGAGCGCGGCATCCCCGCATCGGCCGTGGTCCGCTCGCTGGACGTGACCGGCGCGGTCCGCGAGGAGTACGCCGAACTCCGCCTCGGCCTGATCGTCAGCCGCCCGGACGGCACGACGTTCGAAACCGAGGTCGAGAAGTTCCTACCGCCGCGCGCGGTGCAACTGGTCCAGGTGGGCCGGGTCATCCAGGTGCGCTACCTACCGACCGACGAGACGCGCATCGCCCTGGCCCTGCCGGCCAATGCTTGACGCGTGGCGGGTGAGCTGATGGGTGGGACACGCCGCGGCGGAGCCGTCCTGAGCGCCGCCGGCCCCTGACACCCCGGGTCCGCCATCCCGCCGGCGGACCCGGGGCCCGGCCCCGCAGCCACCCGGCTCCAACCTCCTCAGGACCACCCCCATGGACCGCCGGCCCGCGCGCCCCCGGCGGGGGGCGGCCCTGCTCGTTGCGGCACGCATGCCGGCCGTCGGCGACCGCTCGGGTGTCTGTGGTGTCGGCCGGCCAGCCGAGGGGCCCGCGCGCGGCGGCCTCCGCGCACCGCTGCACCGTACGCAAGTGACCGAAAGCCCGGCTGGACCGGTCCCGCGCCCGCGTGCCACCTTCGAGGTCATGGACATGACTGAGGCGGTGGCTGGCCCATGCGGGTGATGGAGTTCCGTACGGACGTGGTGCGCCCCGCGGAGCGCTTCGCGCTCTGGCAGGACTTCACGTCCCGGTCGCACATGCGCAACGTGCTGCGCAGCGAGGACGGGGACGATTTCCGGGCCAGCGTGCGGGTGCTGGACCTGGGGGAGATGCAGGTGTCGGCGCTGGGCCACCCGCACGTGGAGATCGCCCGGACGCCGAAGCTGATCCGCCAGTCGGACCCGGAGGTATACCAGCTCAACTACTTCCGCAACGGCTCCGGGGGCTTCTCCGTGGTCAGGGACGAGGTGCCGGTGCGGACCGGTGACCTGGTGATGATGGATAGCGGCCGTCCCTACCGCGGCGACGTGCGCTCGTGTCCGGACAGCCGATCGCACGGAACGTCGCACATGACCGTGCAGTTCCCCCGTCGGATGCTGCCGCTGCCGGAGAAGGTGGTGGCGCGGGTGCTCGCGACCCCGCTCGACGGGAGCCGTGGTCTGGCCGGGGCGCTCGCCCGTTGGCTGACCGACCTGCACGCGCGCGCCGACGAGTTCACCCCGGCCGACGCCCCCACCCTGGCTTCGGTCACGCTGGACCTGCTGGCCTCGCTCATCGCCGGCCGGCTGGAGGCCGAGCGGGCGCTGAGCCCGCAGGCCCGTCGACGGGCGTTGAAGACCCGGATCAACGCCTTCGTCGAACGCCATCTGGCCGACCCGGACCTGACGCCCCAGGCGGTGGCCGACGCCCACCACGTGTCCCTGCGACAGCTCCAACACCTGTTGGCGGAGGACGGCACGTCACCGGCGGCCTGGATACGCCAACGCCGCCTGGAGCGCTGCCGCGAGGACCTGACCGACCCGCGGCTGGGCGCCCGCCCCGTACGGGCCGTCGCCGCCCGCTGGGGCCTCAGCGACCCGATGCACTTCAGCCGGCTCTTCCGCGCCGCGTACGGCGTCCCGCCCCGGGAGTACCGGGAACGTGCGCTCAGGACGTGCGCGCATCGACAACCGCCCCGCGCGTAAGGACAACGATCGGCCCTGCCGGCGGCCACACAGTGGGAGAGCGCCCCGGGCTCCATCCCGCCCGCAGCGGACCGTGCGTCAGCCGGCACAGCGGCGGCGTGCCGCGCGGCGGACTCGGCTGGGTGATCACCGGTCGGCCGGAGCCGGGGTGCGCCGCACCACATCCCGTACGCCCATCGAGGTTAAGAGGAACGATGCGCATTCGAACCGCACTCGCCAGCGCGGCGGCGACGGCCGCCCTACTGGCCGGTGGAACCGCAGTCGCCCAGGCGGCCCCCGCCCCCGCCGTCGCTGACAACGGGTCAAGCACGGAGGTTACCCCGCAAGACGTCCCGTTCAGTGAGGTAAAGGTCGGTGAGTACCCCAGCAAGGCCGCCTGCCGCGCCGACGGTCGGAACTCCGCGCATGCGAGGTGGTGGTGCGTGAAGAACGGCAAGATCTGGGAGCTGTGGGTGGAGACCAACTCCTGAGGAGGTAGCGCCGGCGCGACCCGCGTCAGTGTCCAGCGTGCCGTTCGGTCGACCGGTCGGGGACGGGGGATGCGTGCTGACCCCGGCCGGCGGTCGCACCGGTCGCATCGGCCGCGCCGCGGGCCACGTACGTAGCCCGGCCGTCCGGAGGCCCGGGACCCGCCCCGGGCCTCCGGTGCGTTGGCGGCCACCGAACCGTCCGTCCCCACCCCGGTCCCCCCTCCGGGGCCGGCACACGGAAGACTCGGGGGCCAACCGCGTCCGAGCCACGAGGAGATCCACCATGCCCCCAGCGGCGCGCACCGACGCCGGCGCCGGCACGTCCGGCACGTCCCCCGCCCGTCCGGCCCGCGCCGCTGACGGTCGGCCCCGGCCCACCCACCACGGCAGCGTCACCTGCCCGCGGCCGGTGTCCGACCCCGCGCTGCGGCTGTTCTTCTTCCACCACGCCGGCGGCTCCCACCTGCTCTACCGCGGCTGGGCCGACGCGTTTCCGGCCGACTGGGAGATCTGCCTGGTCAACGCCCCCGGCCGGGGCAGCCTGCACGGGGCGCGCCCGCTGCCGAGCAGCGCCGAACTGGTGGAGTACTTCGCCGCGGACTTCGCGCCGCTGCTCGACCGGCCCTTCGCCCTCTTCGGGCACAGCATGGGCGGACTCGTCGCGTACGAGCTGGCGCGTCACTTCGCCGCCGCCGGCCGGCACGTACCGCTGTGGCTCGGCATATCCGCCTGGGGGGTGCCGCGGGTGCCCGGGGCCGAGGGCGCGCGGCCGGACGGGGCCGACGGGGCGGCCGGTGGCGGGGCGCGGCTCGCGCGGCACCTGATGCCGGACCCGGAGCTGCGCGACTGGCTGCGCTCGGTCGGCGGGACCCCGGCGGAACTGCTGGACAGCGATGACCTGTGGGCCCTGTTCGCGCCGACCTTCCGGAGCGACTTCGCGGTGGTGGACACCTGGCGCCCGACGGCCGGTGCGGTGCCGCCGGCCGTGCCGCTCACCGTGTTCGGCGGCGAGTCGGACGCCGTGGTGCCGCCCGTGCGGCTCACCGGCTGGGCCGAGCACGCCCCGGGCTTCGACGGCCTCCACCTGTACGAGGGTGACCACTTCTACCTCCGTGACCACCGGGCGGCCGTGGCGCACCGGATCACCGGGACGCTCACCCCGCTGCTGCCCGTACCCACCGATCCGGCGCAGCCGCGCTGACCCCGTCCCGCCCCCGCCGCCCCACCTGCTGCCGGTCGTTGCCGGTCCGCCGGCAGCGGGGGAGCGGCGGTGCCGTGGGTAGCGAGGTGCGCGGTCAGACGGTAGTGCGGCGGAGCCCCGCGACGAGGAGTTCCACCAACCCGCGCGCGTCGTAGCGGGGGTTGTCGCCGGCGCCCACGCACAGGCTGCCGACGCCGCGCATCAACACATAGGCGTCCATGCCGGGGTTGATCTCCCCGGCATCGGCCGCCGCCGCCAGGAGGTCGGCGCAGACGGGCACGAGCCGGTCGATGAAGTAGGCGTGCAGCGGGTCGAAGCAGACGTCGCTCGACTGCAACACGGCGGCCAGCCCGTGCTTGGTGACCAGGAAGTCGACGAAGCGGTCGATCCACTGCGCCAGCGCCTCGTACGGGCTCGCGCTCGCCGCGAGCAGGACCGGGCCGGCCTCCGCACAGCTCTCCACCTGGTGCCGGTAGACCGCGATGATCAGATCGGCCCGGGTGGGGAAGTGCCGGTAGATGGTGGCCGTGCCCACCCCGGCCTCGGCCGCGATCTCCCGGATCGGCGCCTCCACGCCCGAGGTGACGAAGACCCTGGCGGCGGCGTCGAGCAGTGCCTCCTGGTTGCGCCGCGCATCCGCCCGCTGGGGCCTGCGCGTACTCCCCGCGCCCCGACCGCCGTCGCTCACCGCACCGTTCCTTCCGCTGTCGCCCCGGACCACCACCGGCCTGGCTAAGCGGGACGGTGTCCCGTATAGTCGATTCGGTACAGCGTCCCGTTTTGCTCATGATGGCAGACGGGGCAGCGGCGACCAAACGCGTACGTCCCGCGCCCCGCGCCTCGACACTGACCGCGCCCAGCCCGCTCCACGCCCCGCGCCCGTGATTGGCCTCATCGGGTCTTGCTGATCCGACCGTTCTGCCGATCCAACCCATCAGGCAGTCAGCCGACCAATCGGCTCGGTCAGCCAGTCAGCCAGTCAGCCGGCCAGCCGCCGGGCGGTGCAGCCGGTGCGCTCCCCTTCCGTACGAAACCGTCGGCCCCGTCCGACGGCACCCCGCCACGCCCGCAGCCAGCAGGAGGCCCGCTCCCGTGCCCACGTCAGACTCCGCGCCCGCATTAGACCCGGTGCCCGCAGCAAACCCCACGGCCAGCGCCGAGCCCGGGGGCGCCCCGGGGATCGCCGAGGCGCAGGCCGCGCCGCCGGCCGAACCTGGCGACGGGCTGCCGGGCGTGCCCGGCATCGCGCCCGCCCCCGTCGCCTCGGTCAAGCCGCTGACGCTGCCGGCGCCCGGCCGCGGCGTGGGCCTCCAGGTCCGGGTCTCCGCGCCGATCACCGGCCCCCGGCGGGCGGTGGTCGGGCGCTAGCCCCGCGTCGGCGCGGGCCGTGGGGGGGGCGGGCCCCAGGCCGACGTCAGGGGCGCGGGCGGGGGTTTGGGCGGGCCCCCC
>NZ_JBEHZD010000494.1:0-5930 GCF_040240285.1 Streptomyces sp. HSW2009
CCCCCCGCTCTCACACCCTCTTTTTTTGGGGCGGGCGGTCTTTTTTATAACACTCCCTGGCCCGGTGGGGGGGCGGCGGGGCGCACGGGGGGGGGTGCGCGCGGGGCCCCACGGCCGCGGCCCTCGGCGTCACCGAGCCGTACTCGGCGGGCGTGGGCGGCGGCGGGTACTTCGTCTACTACGACGCCAAGCGGCAGCGGGTGTCCACCATCGACGGCCGCGAGACCGCCCCGCGCAGCGCCGGCAGCGATCTCTTCCTGGAGGACGGGAAGCCGATCCCGTTCCAGGACGCGGTCACCAGCGGGCTCGGCGTCGGCACCCCCGGCACCGCCGCCACCTGGGACTCGGCCCTGGACCGCTGGGGCACCAAGTCCCTGGCCCAGGTGCTGCGGCCGGCCCAGCGGCTGGCCAGGGACGGCTTCACCGTCGACCAGACGTTCCGCCAGCAGACCGCGGACAACGCCGAGCGGTTCGCCGACTTCCCGGCCAGCGCCAAGCTCTTCCTGCCGGGCGGCAAGCTGCCCGTGGTCGGCAGCACCCTCACCAACCCCGATCTGGCCCGCACCTACGGCGTGCTGGCCAGGGAGGGCGTGGACGCCGTCTACCGCGGCGACATCGGCCGCGACATCGTCCGCACCGTGCGCAAGCCCCCGGTGGCCCCGGACGCGGACCGCACCGTGCGGCCCGGCGACCTGACCCGGGCCGACCTGCGCGCGTACGCCCCGCGCCAGCAGGCCCCGAGCCGCTCGCACTACCAGGGCCTCGACCTGTACGGCATGGCGCCGTCCTCGTCGGGCGGCACCACGGTCGGCGAGGCGCTGAACATCCTGGAGAGCGACGCGCTCGGCGACGGGAAGACCGGCGCGCCGGCCGACCTCAGCGACCGGGACTTCCTCCACCGCTACATCGAGGCGAGCCGGATCGCCTTCGCCGACCGGGGCCGTTGGGTGGGCGACCCGGCGTTCGAGGACGTGCCGACCCGGCCGCTGCTGCGCCAGGAGTTCGCCGACGCACGGGCCTGCCTGTTCTCCCCGGACAAGGCGCTGACCAGCCCGCTCGCCCCGGGTGACCCGCTCGACCCGAAGCCCTGCGCCACCTCGGGCACCGCCTCCCCCACCCCGTACGAGGGCCGCGACACCACGCACCTGACGGTGGCCGACAAGTGGGGCAACGTCGTCGCGTACACGCTGACCATCGAACAGACCGGCGGCAGCGGCATCGCGGTGCCGGGGCGCGGGTTCCTGCTCAACAACGAGCTGACCGACTTCTCCTTCACGCCGATCACCCCGGGCGTGCACGACCCGAACCTGCCGGGGCCCGGCAAGCGCCCGCGGTCCTCGATGTCGCCGACGATCGTCCTGGACGACGGGCGCCCGGTGCTCGCGCTCGGCTCGCCCGGCGGCTCCACCATCATCACCACGGTGTTGCAGACCCTGCTCAACCACCTCGATCGCGGCCTGCCGCTGGTCGACGCCATCGCCGCGCCGCGCGCCAGTCAGCGCAACACGGTGACCACCGACCTCGAACCCGGCCTGTGGGACAGCCCGCTGCGCACCGAGCTCGAAGCGCTCGGGCACAAGTTCTCCAAGAACCCGGAGATCGGCGCCACCACCGGGGTGCAGCGGCTGCCCGACGGCCGCTGGCTGGCCGCGGCCGAGACCACGCGCCGCGGCGGCGGCTCGGCCCAGGTCGTGCACCCGTACGGCACGCCGCCAGGACGCTCCTGACCCTTGCGGTCAGCCGCCGACCGGCCGTGGTCCGGCGGCGTCCTCGGGGGGGGGGGGGGGGGGCCCGCGCCCCCCCCGCGGGGGGGGGGGGGGCGGCCCCCCCCCCACGGGAGGTCAGCCCTCAGGTGGGGCCAGCCCCCGGTGGGGCCGGGGCGTCGGTCAGGGGCGGATGCGGACGACCTGCGGGTCGTGGTCGCTGGCCTGGTCGGCGAACTCGGCGTTGATGTGGACCACGTCGTACTCCGCCCTGCGCAGGCCCTTGCTGGTCAGGATGTGGTCCAGGACCTGCGAGTTGCCGTTGTAGACGTAGCCGTACCGCTCCCGCTTGGGCAGGTGCTGCACCAGGTCGGTGAGGACGCCGCCGTCGGTGAGCGCGTTGACGGCCGGCGAGAACGCGAAGTCGTTGAGGTCGCCCGCGACCACCACGCTCGCCCTGGGCTTGATCGCCACGACGTCCTTGACGAACGCGTTGACCGCCTTGGCCTGCGCGATCCGCTGCACCTCGGAGCTGCGCCGCGGCGGCTGGAAGCGGCTGTCGAGACCCTGGTCGCCGCCCTTGGAGTTGAAGTGGTTCGCGACCACGAAGACCGGCTTGCCGCGGAAGACGAACTCGCCCACCAGCGGCTTGCGGCTGGCCTGCCACGCCTCGTTCGCCGGGTCGATCCGGCCGGGCGACGCCGACAGGGTGGGCTGGCCGCCGCGGTTGAGCACCCGCACCGGGGTGGTCGCGTCGCCGCCCGGGGTGTCGGTGAAGGAGACCCGCTCGGGGTTGTAGAGGAAGGCGTTACGGATGTTGCCGCCGGGCTGGCCGCCGTCCTGGTCGTCGACCGGGTCGATCTGGCGCCAGGCGTAGGCCGGGCCGCCCGCCTGCTTGATGGCCTCGGTGAGCTGGCGCAGCGTCGCGTCGGCGGAGACGACGGAGTCGTTGGTGGGGCCGTTGTCGTCCTGCACTTCCTCCAGCGCGACGACGTCAGGCGATGCCAGGTTGTGCACCAGCGCCCCGGCCAGCCGGTCGAACTTGGCCTGCGGGGTCTTCGGGGAGAGGTTCTCCACGTTGTAGGTGGCCACGGCCAGCTCGCGGTCGTGCTGCGGGCGGGTCCGCTCCGGGCGCAGCCCGCCGTCGACCAGCGTGCCGAGTTCGGTGGCCTGGATCTCGTAGCCGCCGAACTGGTCGTAGTCGAGCGGTCCCGCGGTGACGCCGGCCAGCCGGTCGTTGACGTTCGCCACCGGGAACGGGCGCTCGGCGAACGGGATGAGCGAGGCGACCTTGACCCGGCCCGGGTTCTGGTGCCGGTAGGAGTCGTAGAGCACGCCGCCGCGCGCGGTGCGGCCCCGGTACGGTTCGGCGGTCACCCACAGCTCGTTGTGGGTGCTGGTGGCGCCGACGACGGGCGCGTTGTGGACGACCACGCGCATGCCCTCCAGCGCCTCGTACCGGTCCAGCGCGTACCGGTGCGGCTGGAGTCGCAGCCCCTCGATGCTGCTGCCGTCCGCGGTCTCGGGCGCGTACCGGGTCGGGATGGTGGCGTCGGTCAGCCGGAACGCGGCGGGCAGCGGCTGGCCCGACGCGCGTACGGTCCACGTCGCCCGGGTCAGCTCGGTGACCGACTGGAGGCCGGCGTTCTCGCCGCCCGGGTAGTACTCGGTGACCGTGCCGGAGACCTCGACGGCGTCGCCCACGGCCACCTTCGGCGTGCTGGAGCCCGTGAAGACGAAGATCGCCTCGCTGGTGGCGGGGTCGCGGTCGGGGCGCGGGTCCTGCACCCAGAAGCCGCGCGCCGAGCCGAAGGCGCGCACGGCGGTCACCACGCCGGGCACATCGGTGACGGTCTTGCCGGCCAGCGGCGAGAGCCGGGTGGTGCCCTGGATGTCGTGGATGCGTATCTCGGCGGCCGACGCGGACTGCGGCACGGCCAGCAGTCCGGCGGCGAGCGCGGCGGTGATCACCGCGGTCACGGCGGCGGAACGGGCACCGGAGCGCGAGCGGGAGCGCTCCGGGCGCGGCGACGGGGCGGACGAGGACGACATGGCGATGGGCCTCCGAACGGGGCGGCTGGGTCGGGCTGAATCAGACAGAACAGAGAGAGCGGGTGGGGCAGGCATAACGGGTAGAGCGGGTAGAGCGGGTAGAGCGGGCAGAGCGGGCGCAGCCGTACGGCAGGCGGTGCGGGTGGGGACGGGAGCGGGCGGGGAGCGGTGGGGCTGGCTGGGTGATCCGGCTGCGCGGGGTGGCTGTGTGGGGCGGTGCCGGTGGGTGGCCGGTCCTGGCCCCTGGCCGCCGTGGCTGCCGGGAGCGCGCGGGCGGAACCCGATATGTCTACGCGCGTCAATCTCGTGTGCAGGTCAGGGGGTTGTCAAGACGTTCCGGGTGGACGGCCGCCGTCGGCTGGGTGAACCGAAGTGTCGCGGCCGAATCCGTCTACGCTGGGACACCACGCGGTCACCCGTCTTCGGTGACCGGACCCCCGAGGAGATGACCCAGCAGATGCCCGAAGATCGTCCGACCATGCCGCCGGTCGTGTTGCACACCGAGGCAGAGCTCGCGCGGGACGCGCTGAGCGCTCCGCTCTTCGTCCGAGCGGTGCGGCTCGCCCGCTGGGCCGCACCGCTGAAGCAGGTGGGCGCGGGCGGTGAACTGCTGGCCGACGGGCTGCGCGAGGCGGTCAAGGAACTCGGCCTCGACGACGACGAGGACGGCCCCGGTTACGCCGCCGAGGCGTGGCAGCTCGCCCTGGACATCGGCCTGGTGGAGGTGGACGGCGCCGACGAGGCGGAGGAAGAGGCCGCGGAGTCGGCGGAGTCCGACACCGGGGGCAACGACGAGCCGGAGGGGGCCGCGCGCCCCGGCGACGAACTGGCCCACTTCACCGGCGGCGCCCCGCAGCAGGTGCTCGAACTGTGGCTGGACGGCCTGGAGACGGTACTGGCCGACGCGGCGGTGCCCGACCTCGCCGACCTGGTGGACCAGCTCCAGGAGGGCGGCGAACTCGACCTCGACGGACTCGACTGGAGCCCCGAGGAGGAGGCCGACTTCCTCGACGGCGTGCTGGGCAACCTCTATCTGCTGACGGCGCTGGACGAGGAGAGCGCCGACCGCGCGGTGCCGCTGCCCGCACTCGCCGCCTCCATGATCGTCCCCGATGACATGGACGAGCCGACCGACGAGGTGCTGGAAGAGGTCTCCGAGGCGATGATGCGCCTTGACGACCAGTTCCGCATGCTCGCGCCCACCGGCATCGTGGAGTACCAGCCGGTCGACGAGGAGTTGATCGAGGAGGTGGACGGCGAGGGTCGGGTGACCGAGGCCGAGCGCACCTTCACCGACGCGGAGTTGGACGACGCGGACGTGGCCCGCTACGGCATGGTCAGGCTCACCCCGCTCGGCGTGTACGCGGTGCGCTCGCGGATGCTGGAGGCCGGGGTGCACGCGCCGGTCGTGGGCGAACTCGCCGACGCCGACGCCCCGACGCTGCTCGCCGCGCTGCCGGGCTTCCCGGACGGTGCGGCCCGCGCCGAGGTGGAGCGGTGGCTGGCGGGGCGGGCGCCGGCCGACGCCGCCGGCGAACTCCTCGCGGCGGCCCGTGGCGACGACCCGGAGGCGCCGCTGCGCCGGCTCACCTGCCAGCAGGCGCTGACCCTGGTCGGTGCGGAGGCGCAGCCGGCGGTGCGGGCCGTGCTCGACGACGGGCAACTCGGCGGTCTGGCCCGGGTCTGGCTGGCCGAGCAGGGTGTGGCCGAGATCCCCGAGCCGTCGGAGGAGATGGTCTTCTGGCTCACCGTGGACACCATTGCGGCCCAGTTGGCCGCGGGCGGTGAGGCGGAGGAGCTCCAGGACCTGGTGCGCGGCCTGGTGGACCGTAACGACTCCTTCTTCGACACCATGTGGCGCGTGGACCACCCGGCGACGGCCGAGGTCCTGGAGGCGATGGGGCGGCTGCACCCGGACAAGAAGGCCGCCAAGGAGGCCCGCAAGGCCGCGTTCAAGGCGCGCTCGCGCCACTGACGAGGCGCGTTCGCGCCACGGGGGTCCCGGCGTCCCCGCCCCTACCGCCCTCTTTTCTCCGCATCGCCCCGTCTATTCCGCCTAGTCCCCTATGCCCCTCCCGTCCTCTCCGCTTTCTCCGCCCCGGCCCCCCGGGGGGGGGCGGGGGGGGGGGGGGGGGGGGGGGGGGGGGGGGGGGGGGGGGGGGGGGGGGGGGGGGG
>NZ_JBEHZD010000495.1:0-5902 GCF_040240285.1 Streptomyces sp. HSW2009
CCCCCCCCCCCCCCCCCCCCCCCCCCCCCCCCCCCCCCCCCCCCCCCCCCCCCCCCCCCCCCCCCCCCCCCCCGGCGCCCCCCCCCCCCCCCCCCCCCCCCCCCCCCCCGGCGGCCCCGCCGCATCCCGAGGAACGTGCACGCGACAGCCTCGTGCACGGTGTGAAACCGGACCGGAGAGACGGCACCGCCCGCCGCCTCTCCGGTCCTTCCGCATGCCCGCACCCCCCGGGCCCCAGCCCAGAACCGTTCCCACCCTGACCCGCCCACGACCGAACACACCCACACCCACGCCCACACCCGAACAACCCACCCGGCCCCCACAGCAACCCCGCAAGCCACTAGCTGCAAGCCACAAGCCAGCAACCCTCAGAAGGCATGAAAAAACAGGCCCCGGAAGACTCCGAAACCTGTACGTCCAACCCCCGGCCCAAGACCAGGCCACTCCCACCCACCCCACCCACGACACCCCCACCCCGAACCGTACGAGCACCTACTCAGTCACGGCCTACCCCGCCACCACCAACCAGCAACAACAACCGAGGAAACACCCTCACCCAACCCCAACCCCAACCCCAGCCCGAACCCGAACCCGAACAACCAACCGCGCGATCCCACCGCTCCCCAGCCACAGCCGAGCAGCAACCCAACGAGACGCCTTCTACCTAAGCCGCATTGACTCTCCCCCAGCTAACGCCGGGAGGTGCCCCCAAACAACGAGACGCCTTCTGTCTAAGCCACATTCACGCGTTGCCCCGGCGGCGCGGCCTCCAGCCAGGCCAAGAAGCCGGTCAGGGCGTCCTCGCTCATTGCGAGTTCCAGTTGCGTGCCCCGGTGGGAACAGGCCAGCACGACCGCGTCCGAGAGCAGGGCCAGCTCTTCCTCGCCTTGTGGGGTGCGCCGGGCGATGACCTCGATGGCCGAGCGTTCCAGGAGGCGGCGCGGGCGGGGCGCGTACGAGAAGACGCGGAACCACTCCACCCGGTCGCCGCTGTAACGGGCGACCCCGTACACCCAGCCCTTGCCGCTCGGCTCGCTGGCCGCGGCGTCCTGCTCGCCGCGGACGGTCACGTCCCAGCGCAGACTACAGTCGAAGGTTCCTCCGGAACGCTGGATCAATCGCCTTCGCAAGCCGAAGACGAAGAGTCCCAGCAGCACGAGTACGACGACCGCGCCGCTCACGAGCAGAGCGAGGACCATCTTTACCGACCTCCTCGCATCATCCGGAAAACCCGCACCTGCATCGCCTCAGCCGCGGACCGCTGGATCAAGGTCCAGCGGGGTCCGCGGCTGAGGATCGTACGTATCGGTGGCCGGCTCAGTGCGCGCCCGCCACCGCGCGCAGTCGGACCTCGGCGCGCCGCTCGGCGGCGTCGTCCGCCTCCGACTTGGCACGCTCCAGCGCCCGCTCGGCACGCTGAACGTCAATCTCGTCAGACAGCTCTGCGATCTCCGCGAGCAGCGACAGCTTGTCGTCGGCGAACGAGATGAACCCGCCGTGCACCGCGGCGATCACCGTCCCGCCGTCGCTCGTACGGATGGTCACCGGGCCCGACTCCAGCACACCGAGCAGCGGCTGGTGGCCGGGCATGACGCCGATGTCACCCGATGTGGTGCGCGTGATGACCAAGGTGGCCGCGCCGGACCAGACACTCCGGTCCGCAGCGACCAGCTCGACGTGCAGCTCAGCAGCCAACGTGGCTCCTCGGGTCGACACCCGGCAGGTGTGCCGGGTGTTGGGTCGAATTCTAGTGGGCGTGCGGGGAGGGGCGGGACACACCCGCCCCTCCCGTTACGTCAGCGTCAGGCGACGCCCAGCTCCTTGGCCTTGGCCTTGAGGTCGTCCAGGCCACCGCACATGAAGAACGCCTGCTCGGGGAAGTGGTCGAACTCACCGTCGGCGATCGAGTTGAACGCGCTGATCGACTCGTCCAGCGAGACGTCCGAGCCGTCGAGGCCGGTGAACTGCTTCGCCGCGTGGGTGTTCTGCGACAGGAAGCGCTCGATACGACGGGCGCGGTGGACGGTGAGCTTGTCCTCCTCGCCGAGCTCGTCGATGCCGAGGATCGCGATGATGTCCTGGAGGTCCTTGTACTTCTGGAGGATCCCCTTGACCCGCGAGGCGCACTCGTAGTGGTCCTGCGAGATGTACCGCGGGTCCAGGATGCGGGACGTCGAGTCCAGCGGGTCCACCGCCGGGTAGATGCCCTTCTCCGAGATCGGACGGGAAAGCACCGTCGTCGCGTCGAGGTGCGCGAAGGTGGTCGCCGGGGCCGGGTCGGTCAGGTCGTCCGCGGGGACGTAGATCGCCTGCATCGAGGTGATCGAGTGACCACGGGTCGAGGTGATGCGCTCCTGGAGGAGGCCCATCTCGTCCGCCAGGTTCGGCTGGTAACCCACCGCGGACGGCATGCGGCCGAGCAGCGTGGAGACCTCGGAGCCGGCCTGCGTGAAGCGGAAGATGTTGTCGATGAAGAACAGCACGTCCTGCTTCTGGACGTCACGGAAGTACTCGGCCATGGTGAGGCCGGCCAGCGCGACGCGCAGACGGGTGCCCGGGGGCTCGTCCATCTGGCCGAAGACCAGCGCGGTCTTGTCCAGCACGCCCGAGTCGGTCATCTCGTCGATGAGGTCGTTGCCCTCACGGGTGCGCTCGCCGACACCGGCGAACACGGAAACGCCCTCGTGCAGCTTGGCCACACGCATGATCATTTCCTGGATGAGGACGGTCTTGCCGACGCCGGCGCCGCCGAACAGACCGATCTTGCCGCCCTTGACGTACGGGGTCAGCAGGTCGACGACCTTCAGGCCGGTCTCGAACATCTCCGTCTTCGACTCAAGCTGGTCGAAGTCGGGGGCCTTGCGGTGGATCGCCCAGCGCTCGGTGACGTCCTTCTCGGCCTCGGGCTCGTTGAGGATCTGGCCGAGGGTGTTGAACACCTTGCCCTTGGTGATGTCACCGACCGGGACGGTGATGCCGTCGCCGGTGTTGGTGACGGCCGCCTGACGGACCAGGCCGTCGGTCGGCTGCATCGAGATGGCGCGGACCATGCCCTCGCCCAGGTGCTGGGCGACCTCAAGGGTCAGCGTCTTGAGCTTGCCGTCCTCGGCCGGGTCGGCCACCTCGACGGTCAGCGCGTTGTAGATCTCCGGCATCGCGTCGACGGGGAACTCCACGTCGACGACCGGGCCGATGACCCGCGCGACGCGGCCAGTGGCCACGCCGGCAGGAGCGGTCGGCTCAACAGTGGTGGTCATATCAGTCACTCCCCGCGGTCGCGTCGGCCAGGGCGCTCGCGCCACCGACGATCTCGCTGATTTCCTGGGTGATGTCGGCCTGGCGGGCCGCGTTGGCAAGCCGCGTGAGCGACTTGATGAGTTCTTCCGCGTTGTCGGTCGCCGACTTCATCGCGCGGCGCGTGGCGGCGTGCTTGGAGGCAGCCGACTGGAGCAGCGCGTTGTAGATCCGGCTCTCGACGTACCGCGGCAGCAGGGCGTCGAGGACGTCCTCGGCCGAGGGCTCGAACTCGAACAGGGGCAGGATCTGCTCCTTGCCCGCGCCCGAGGTCTCCGCCTGCCCGGTCGCCTCTTCGAGGCTCAGCGGCAGCAGCCGGGCGTCGACCGGCGTCTGCGTCATCATCGACACGAACTCGGTGAAGACGATGTGCAGCTCATCCACACCGCCCTCGGCCGTCTCCGTGGTCACGGCCTCGATGAGCGAGCCGGCGACCGCCTTGGCGTCCGCGTACGTCGGGTTGTCCGTGAAGCCCGTCCACGACTCCGTGACCGGACGGCCCCGGAAGCTGTAGTAGGACACGCCCTTACGGCCGACGATGTACGACAGGACCTCCTTGCCCTCGGCGGTGAGCCGCTCGGTGAGCTGCTCGGCCGCCTTGATGGCGTTGGAGGAGTAGCCGCCGGCCAGACCGCGGTCGCTCGTGATGAGCAGCACGGCGGCCCGCGTCGGACGCTCCACCTCGGTGGTCAGCGGGTGCTTGGTGTTGGACCCGGTGGCCACTGCACGGACGGCGCGGGTGAGCTCGTTCGCGTACGGCGAAGACGCGTCGACCTGACGCTGCGCCTTCACGATGCGCGACGCGGAGATCATCTCCATCGCCTTGGTGATCTTCTTGGTGGCGGTGACGGACTTGATGCGGCGCTTGTATACCCGTACCTGGGCGCCCATGCTCAGCCCTCACCCAGCAGCTTGCCGTCCGAGGTCTCGAACTGCCGCTTGAAGGAGGCGATGGCGTCGGCGACGGCCTGGAGGGTGTCGTCCGACATCTTGCCGCCCTCGCGGATCGAGGTCAGCAGGTCCTTGTGCTCCCGGTGCAGGAAGTCGAGGAGCTCACGCTCGAAGCGGCGGATGTCCTGGACCGGAACGTCGTCCATCTTGCCGGAGGTGCCGGCCCAGATGGAGACGACCTGGTCCTCGGTGGAGAACGGCGCGTACTGGCCCTGCTTGAGCAGCTCGACCATGCGCTTGCCGCGCTCCAGCGACGCCTTGGACGCCGCGTCCAGGTCGGAACCGAAGGCGGCGAACGCCTCCAGCTCACGGAACTGGGCGAGGTCCACGCGGAGCCGGCCGGAGACCTGGCGCATCGCCTTGTGCTGGGCCGAGCCACCGACTCGGGAGACCGAGATACCGACGTTCAGCGCCGGCCGCTGGCCCGCGTTGAACAGGTCCGACTCCAGGAAGCACTGGCCGTCGGTGATGGAGATGACGTTGGTCGGAATGAACGCCGACACGTCGTTCGCCTTGGTCTCGACGATCGGCAGACCCGTCATCGAGCCGGCGCCGAGGGCGTCCGAGAGCTTGGCGCAACGCTCCAGGAGCCGCGAGTGCAGGTAGAAGACGTCACCCGGGTAGGCCTCACGGCCCGGCGGGCGACGCAGCAGCAGGGACACGGCGCGGTAGGCGTCGGCCTGCTTGGAGAGGTCGTCGAAGACGATCAGGACGTGCTTGCCCTGGTACATCCAGTGCTGACCGATGGCCGAGCCGGTGTACGGGGCGAGGTACTTGAAGCCTGCCGGGTCGGACGCCGGAGCCGCGACGATCGTCGTGTACTCAAGGGCGCCCGCCTCCTCCAGCGCGCCGCGCACGCCGGCGATGGTGGAGCCCTTCTGGCCGACGGCGACGTAGATGCAGCGGACCTGCTTCTTGGGGTCGCCGGAGCGCCAGTTGTCACGCTGGTTGATGATCGTGTCGACGGCCAGCGCGGTCTTGCCGGTCTGCCGGTCACCGATGATGAGCTGGCGCTGGCCGCGGCCGATCGGGGTCATCGCGTCGACGGCCTTGAGGCCGGTCTGCATCGGCTCGTGCACCGACTTACGCACCATGACGCCGGGGGCCTGAAGCTCCAGGGCGCGCCGGCCTTCGGTCTCGATCTCGCCGAGGCCGTCGATCGGGTTGCCGAGCGGGTCGACGACGCGACCCAGGTAGCCCTCGCCAACGGCGACCGAGAGGACCTCACCGGTACGGGTGACCGGCTGCCCCTCCTCGATGCCGTTGAACTCGCCGAGGACAACGGCGCCGATCTCGCGCTCCTCAAGGTTGAGGGCGAGACCAAGGGTGCCGTCCTCGAACTTCAGCAGCTCGTTCGCCATGGCCGAGGGCAGTCCCTCGACCTTCGCGATGCCGTCGCCGGCAACGCTGACCGTACCGACCTCCTCGCGCGAGGCCGCGTCCGGCGTGTACGCCTGGACAAAGTTCTCCAGTGCGTCCCGGATCTCCTCCGGCCGGATCGTGAGCTCCGCCATCTGGGTTCCCTGCTCTCCTTGTTGGGCCCGAAGTTTTTTCTGGGGGGTCTGGGGGCTACCCCCCAGAGGACTCAGTCGGCCCAACTCGGGCCGCTAGCAATGCTTGTTGAGTTGGTGGCTGGTCAGCCGGCCATCCGCCGGGC
>NZ_JBEHZD010000496.1:0-5816 GCF_040240285.1 Streptomyces sp. HSW2009
GGGGGGGGGGGCCGGGCGCGGCGGTGCGGCCCGGGCCGCGGCATCCGCGCCGGGCGGGGCCGCCGCGGGGGCGGGGACGGCGGTGGTCGGTTCGAGCGCGAGCGCGAGGGCACGCCGGAGAACGCGCAGCTCATCTGCGCTGAACGCCATACCGCCTCGCGATCCATAGGGCGTGGGCATGAAACGACTTTAAGTGCTTACCAGACAAATGTCGCTTAGTGCGCGGTACCGGGCGTGCCCTGCTTGCGCCTTGGGCGGGGTGCGCAGGTGGGTGGAGGTACGCGTCTGGGTGGGGCGGGGCGCGGGCTGTGAGTGGGAGTGCGCAGGTGGGCGCGGGCGCGGGGTGCGGGCGGGGCCGCCGTCGTACGGCCGTACCGTCGTCCGGTCGTACCGCCGTACGCGCCGATCGGCGAAGAAGTGGGCGGGTAGCGGGCCGGGCTCGGGCGGAACTCCGGCCGGGCTCGGGATCGGTGCCGGGGTGTTGTCGCTGGGCCAGGTGGCGGGTGGGAATCCGCAATACCGGTCCGTGTGATCGGACAAGGCGATGGCCAGAACACGCGGCGACCTAAAGCGAAGAATTACGAGCCGTTTCGCGCTTATGTGAACGGAAACAAGCGGGGATGAGCAACCGGCGAGAAGTGCACCACGAGAAGGAGAATTCGGCGGCCACCGAACCCCGGTCGGAACACGGACGCGGAACACGGACGCGGAACACCGGCTTCGACCGCGCGCCATGCGCCGAAGACGCCACCCGGACCGCACACGGCACAGCCGTAACTCCCCGCTCCGCGCGGGACCAGCCCGCCGGTACGCGTCGTACGCGCCGCGCCCGGGCCCAGCCATTCCGCGACCGGGCGCGGCAGCGGACCGGGCGCGCCGGCGGATGAGTTACGGCGGCGGGCCCGGCCCCGGAAGACCGGCCCGCCTTGGCAGGGGAGCGGGCGCCCGGGTGGGGCGGGGCCGGCCCGGGAGCGGATCGCGCGCAGGGGCGGGGCCCGGCCCGGAAGCGGATCAGGCGGGGCAGCGGATCACGTGCGGGAGACGTTGCGCTCGTAGACCAGGCGGAGCCCTATCAGCGTGAGCCAGGGCTCGTGTTCGTCGATGACGGCGGCTTCGCCGAGGACCAGCGGGGCGAGGCCGCCGGTGGCGATGACGGTGACGTCGTCGGGGTCGTCGGCCAGTTCCCTGGCCATCCGGGCCACCACGCCGTCCACCTGGCCGGCGAACCCGTACAGGATGCCGGACTGCATGGCCTCGACCGTGTTCTTGCCGATCACGCTGCGCGGGCGGGCCAGTTCGATCTTGCGGAGTTGGGCGCCCTTGACGCCGAGCGCCTCCACGGAGATCTCGATGCCGGGGGCGATGACGCCGCCGACGTACTCGCCGCGCGCGCTCACCGCGTCGAACGTGGTCGCCGTGCCGAAGTCCACGACCACGCACGGGCCCTCGTAGAGCTCGACCGCCGCCAGCGCGTTGATGATGCGGTCGGCGCCGACCTCCTTGGGATGGTCCATCAGGATCGGCACGCCGGTCTTGACGCCCGGCTCGACCAGGACGGCCGGCACGTCGCCGTAGTAGCGGCGGGTGACCTCGCGGAGCTCGTGCAGGACCGAGGGGACGGTGGAACAGATGGCGATGCCCTCGATGCCGTCGCCGAGTTCCTCGCCGAGCAGCGGGTGCATGCCCATCAGGCCGTGCAGCAGTACGGCCAGTTCGTCGGCGGTGCGGCGGGCGTCGGTGGAGATGCGCCAGTGCTCGACGATCTCCTCGCCGTCGAACAGGCCGAGCACGGTGTGCGTGTTGCCGACGTCGATGGTGAGCAGCATCAGTCCTCCTCCCGCAGGTCCAGGCCGATGTCGAGAATGGGCGACGAGTGGGTGAGCGCGCCGACCGCGAGGTAGTCCACGCCCGTCTCCGCGTACGCGCGCGCGTTGTCCAGCGTGAGCCGGCCCGATGACTCCAGCTTGGCCCGGCCGGCGACCAGGGCGACGGCCTCCCGGGTCTGCTCGGGCGTGAAGTTGTCCAGCAGGATCAGCTCGGCGCCCTCCGCGAGCACCGGCTCGATCTGGTCGATCCGGTCCACCTCGACCTCGATCGGCAGCCCCGGGAACTCCTCCCGTACCGCCTTGAACGCCGCCGCCACGCCACCGGCCGCGATCACGTGGTTGTCCTTGATCAGCGCCGCGTCCGAGAGCGACATGCGGTGGTTGACGCCGCCGCCGCAGCGCACCGCGTACTTCTCCAGGGCGCGCAGCCCGGGCGTGGTCTTGCGGGTGTCGCGGACGGCGGCGCCGGTGCCCTCCAGCGCGTCCGCCCAGGCGCGGGTGGCGGTGGCGACGCCGGACAGTCGGCACATCAGGTTGAGCGCGCTGCGCTCGCCGGTCAGCAGGTCGCGGGTGCGGGTGCGGACGGTCAGCAGCTTCTCGCCCGCGGCGACCCGGTCGCCGTCCTCGGCGTGCCGCTCGACCTCGAACGCGTCGGTGCACACCACCGACAGGATCGCCTCGGCGATCCGAAGGCCGGCCACCGTGCCGGCCTCGCGCGCGGTGAAGTCGCCGGTGGCCTGCGCGTCCTCGGGGATGGTCGCCACGGTGGTGACGTCCACGCCGCGGTCGAGGTCCTCCTCGATCGCCATGTGCGCGATGTCCTCGACCTGCACCGGGTCGAGCCCGGCGGTGACCAGCAGCGCGGCCAGGTCGGGGTCGAGCCCGCACTCCAGCGGATCGAGGCCGTACGCGCCGTCCGGCGCCCCGCAGCCGCAGCCGTCGCCGCAGCCACCGGCCCCGCCCGCTCCCCCGGCGGCCGGGCCGCCGATCTGGAGCAGCGGGAGGTCCGCTGGCTGGGTGCTGTCGTCGGGAGTGCTCACGGTCACGACTCCTGGATGAGGTCGGTGGGGCTGTCTTCGGCGGAAGGGGAACCGGCCGGGGCCTGTTCGGCGCCGGCGGGCGGCTCTGCGGAGGGTCCGGCGGACGGCTCTGTGGAGGGTCCAGCAGACGGCTCTGCGGAGGGTCCGGCGGTGGCCGGGGGCCGCTCGCCGGGGCCATATCGTACGGGCGGGAAGTCGGGGCTCTGCGACGGGCGGACGGCCAGCGTCCGGTCCGGGCGCAGGGTGACCAGCAGGTGGTGGCGCCAGGCGTCGTCCCGGTCCGGGCAGTCCTCGCGCCAGTGGCAGCCGCGGGTCTCCGCACGCCGCAGCGCGGCGGTGACCAGCGCCCGGGCGACCAGCAGCAGGTTGGTGGCCTCCCAGGTCTCCACGCCGGGCTCGGCGGTCTTGCCGTCGGCGGCGAGCGCCTGCGCGGCGTCCTCGTGCAACTGGTCGAGCTGCTGCGCGGCCCGCCGCAGGCTCGCTCCGGAACGCAGCACTCCGGCCCCCGTCGTCATGATCCGCTGCACGGCGAACCGTGCTTCGGGGGCGAGCAGGGGAGTCGGGTGGGTGGGCTGTGCCGACGGCGTTTCGGTGACCGCGGTGGGGTGGGGGGGCACGCTGCCGGCGGGGCTCGTGCGGGTGGTCGCCGTGGTGTCGGTGAGCGCGCTGGCGGAGGGGCTGGTGCCGGTGGTCGCGGTGCCTGCGGGGCTGGTGCCGACAGGAGCAGCCGGGGTGGTGGTGCCAGCGGGAGTGACGCCACCGGCAGCGGCGCCAGTGGCCGTCGTGCCAGCGGGAACGGTGCCGGCAGAGGTAGCTGACGCCGCGGTGCCTGCGGAGATCGTGCCGGCGGGAGCAGCCCCACCGGGAACGGCGCCGGCAGGCAGGGTGCGCGCCGTGATGTCGGCCGCGATGCGTTCCGCGAAGACCAGCCCTTCGAGGAGGGAGTTGGAGGCCAGCCGGTTCGCGCCGTGCACACCGGTGCAGGCCACCTCGCCGCAGGCGTACAGGCCCGGCACCGTCGTACGGCCGCGCAGGTCGGTCCGTACGCCGCCGCTGGCGTAGTGCGCGGCCGGGGCGACCGGGATCGGCTCGGTCACCGGGTCGATGCCGTGCGCCCGGCAAGCCGCGAGGATCGTCGGGAAGCGCTGCTCCCACATGGCGGCGCCGAAGTGCCGGGCGTCCAGGTACATGTGCTCGGCGCCGCGCTCCTGCATGCGGCGCGTGATGCCCTTGGCGACGATGTCGCGCGGGGCCAGCTCCGCGAGTTCGTGCTGGCCGACCATGAACCGGGTGCCGTCGGCGTCCACCAGGTACGCGCCCTCGCCGCGCACCGCCTCGGAGATCAGCGGCTGCTGGCCCTCAGCGTCCGGGCCGAGCCACAACACCGTCGGGTGGAACTGAACGAACTCCAGGTCGGAGACCTCGGCGCCGGCGCGCAGCGCGAGCGCCACGCCGTCGCCGGTGGAGACCGCCGGGTTGGTGGTCGCCGAGAAGACCTGGCCCATGCCACCGGTGGCGAGCACGACGTGCCGGGCCCGCACCGCCCCGACGCCGTCCCGCTGGCCCTCGCCCATCACGTGCAGGGTCACGCCCGCGGCCCGCCCCGCCCGGTCCCTGAGCAGGTCGAGCACGAGGGCGTTCTCGATGGTCTCGATCCGACCGGGGCGCACGGCGGGTGCGGCCGGGGCGGCCGGGGCTGCTGGGGCCTGCGGCGCGTCCGCGGCTTGCGGTGCGTCCGCTGCTCGCTGCGCGTCCGGTGCTCGCTGCGCGTCCGGTGTTGACAGGCGTGCCGGTGTCGGCGCCGGTGTGCCCGCCGTGCGGACGGCCTCGACCAGCGCCCGGGATATCTCGGCGCCGGTCGCGTCACCGCCCGCATGGACGATGCGCCGGCGGTGGTGACCACCCTCGCGGGTGAGCAGGATCTCGCCGGTGGCGGCGTCGCTGTCGAAGTGCGCCCCGGTGGCGATGAGCCGGTGTACGGCGCCGGGGCCCTCGGTGACCAGGGTGTGCACGGCCGCCCCGTCGCACAGCCCGGCGCCCGCGACCAGCGTGTCGTCCCGGTGCTGCGCCGGCGTGTCGCCCTCGCCCAGGGCCGCGGCGATGCCGCCCTGGGCCCAGCGCGTGGACCCGTCGTCGAGCCTGGCCTTGGTGACGACGGTGACCGATGCGCCCGCCGCGGCGCAGCGCAGCGCCACCGTCAGCCCGGCCACGCCGGAGCCGACCACCACCACGTCGGCGTCGATCGCCCAGCCCGGTTCGGGCGCGTACAACCGCACGCCGGGGTCCTGGGCCGCGCCGGGGCCCAGGCCGCGGTCGGCCGCGTCCGCCACGGCGCCCGTGAAGTCCGCGGCGTCCGCGGAGTCCGTGAAGCCCGCGGCATCCGTGGGACGCGGGTCCGCGCCCGCGTGGCCGGTGCGGGGGCCTGCCCCGGGCTTGTCGGTCATGGCTTGCCTCCCCGGCCCACGAACTCC
This sequence comes from Streptomyces sp. HSW2009, assembly GCF_040240285.1. Classification (NCBI taxonomy): domain Bacteria; kingdom Bacillati; phylum Actinomycetota; class Actinomycetes; order Kitasatosporales; family Streptomycetaceae; genus Streptomyces; species Streptomyces sp. HSW2009. The sequence goes on from NZ_JBEHZD010000496.1 coordinate 5,338, forward strand.
AGGCGGATGTTGTCGATGAGGCGGGTGGTGCCGACCCGGGCCGCGACCGCGAGCACCGCCTCGCCCACGTAGTCGTCGTCGACCTCGGTGAAGTTGGCCGGGTCGACCAGCGCCAGATAGTCGATGACCAGCGGTGGGTCGGCGCTGGTCGCCTCGGCCAGCACGGCACGCGCGGCCTCCCGCACGGCGCCCGGCGGCACCCGGTCCGCGGCCCGCGGTGGTGTGCCGGGCGCGGGCCTGGCGCGGATGGCGGCGCCCGCGACGGCGTGGCCCACCCCCGTGCCGAGGAGGCCGGGGCCGGTCGCGGCGGCGCCCGCCCTGCCGTTCAGACTCGGGGCCACGCCCGCCGTCAGCTCCGTCTCGCCCATCAGCGGCGTGGGGGGGGGGGGGGGGGGGGGGGGCCTTAAACCAGAGCGCCCCCCCCCCCCGCGCGGCGGGGGGGGGGGGGGGGGGGGGGGGGGGGAGAAGAGGGGGGGGGG
>NZ_JBEHZD010000497.1:0-5805 GCF_040240285.1 Streptomyces sp. HSW2009
CCCCCCCCCCCCCCCCCCCCCCCCCCCACCCCCCCCCCCCCCCCCCCCCCCCCCCCGGCCCCCCCCGCGGGCGCGCCCCCCCCCTCGCCCCGGGGCCGACGTGGTCAGCCTTCGACGGGGCCCGGGCCGTCTTCGGCCAGGGGCTTGCCGTACCAGAGTTCGAGGAGGCGGCCGGCGATGGAGATGCCGTACGGGGGGAGCATTTCGCCCGACGCGTACGCCTTGCGGAGGTCTTCGCGGGAGAACCAGCGGGCCTCGTGGATCTCCTCGCCGTCGACCTGGATGTCCGAGGTCGTGGCGCGGGCCATGAAGCCGAGCATCAGGCTGGAGGGGAAGGGCCAGGGCTGGCTGCCGACGTACTCGACGGCGCCGACGGTGACGCCGGCCTCCTCGGCCACCTCGCGGACCACCGCCTGCTCGATGGACTCGCCCGGTTCGACGAAGCCGGCGAGGGTGGAGAAGCGGCCCTCAGGCCAGTGCACCTGGCGGCCGAGCAGCGCCCGGTCCTGGTCGTCGGTGACCAGCATGATCACGGCGGGGTCGGTGCGCGGGTAGTGCTCGGCGCCGCAGGCCGGGGCCGGGCAGCGGCGGATGTGACCGGCCGCGGCGATCACGGTGCGCTCGCCGCAGCGCGAGCAGAAGCGGTGCAGCCGCTGCCAGTTCTCCAGGGCGACGGCGTGCACCAACAGCCCGGTGTCGCGTTCCGAGAGCAGCGCGCCGGCCTCGCGCAGCCCGGCCGGGCGCGCCGACTGGTCGATGCGGCCCGGCAGGGCGTCCTTCTGGAGCGCGAAGTAGCGCACGCCCTCGGCGTCGGTGCCGAGGAAGTAGCGGTGGGTCTCGGTGACGGGGGCCTCGAAGGCCGGTGTCATCACCAGCTCCGTCCGGCCGTCGGGGGTGTCGTCGACCAGCGCCTGCCCCCCGGAGATCACGAAGACGCGGGTGCTGGGGTGGCTCCAGGCGGCGGCCAGCCACGCCTCATCCAGCCGGTGGTGCGCCGCGCGGTCGATGCCGCTCTCGGCGGTCAGCGGGATGGGCAGGCCGGCGGGTCGTTCGGTCCAGGTGGTCACGTTACTTCCAACTCCCCCTATGTGAACGGTTCATGGCTGTGCTCTCTTCCCGGCCTCGCGCTCGTCCTGGTCAAGCCCTCGTACCGGTCGGGCTTCCCCGGCCGCGCCCCCGGGCCGGGAGGCCGGGCGTGCGATCGGGCTGCCGCCCTGGCGTGCGGTCCGGCCGGCGGGCGGCCGGGGTGGTGCGTCCCGGCCGTTGTCCGCAGGGCGCCCGCGGGGTGATGGGGCGCCGGCGAGCGGTCGGCTGGTGGCCGGTCCGCTGCCGGGTGGGGTGTGGCTCGTACGGGTTCCGGGCCGGGCCGGGTCGCCGGCTCCGGGTCCCCGGGCGGGTCCACGGGGCCGGTTGCCAGGTCCTGGCGGGCGCCCGGGCCGCGGTCCCACCCGCCGCCCGGCCCCGGTCGGGCGCCCGCTCCCGGTCGGTGTCCGGGGTCGGTGGTCCGCGGCCGTCCGGCGGTGGGCCGGGGTTCGGCGGTCCTGGCGGCGGCCAGGACCGGTGCGGGCGGCACATCCGGACCGCCCACCCGGACCGCCGTACGGACCAGTCGTACGCACTGCCCGTACGGACCAGTCGCACGGACCGGCCGAAGGGACCGCCCGCAGGGCCGACCTCGCACCCCGACCGCCGCACCTGCCATCCGTACCGACCGTCCGCACACGCCGTCCGTACGAGCCATCCGTACGAGCCGTCCATACGCGCCGGACGCGCCACTCCGAACACCACTCCGCACGCGCCTTCGCACACACCGCTCCGGGCCGCCGCCCGGCCCGTTACCCGGTCACCGGCACCCGCCAGCTCTCGGCGAGGTCACCCCACAGGTAGGCGGCGCTCTCGACACCCTTCATCAGCAGGTCGAGTTCGACCTTCTCGTTCGGGGCGTGCCAGCCGTCGGACGGCACCGAGATGCCCAGGAACAGCACCGGTGCGCCCAGCACGTCACGCAGGTCGGCGGCCGGCCCCGAGCCGCCCTCGCGGGTGAAGCGGACCGGCCGGCCGAAGGCGCGCTCCATGGCCCGTACGACCGAGCGGAGCGCGGGGTGGTCGAGCGGGGTCAGACAGGGGCGGGTCGCGCCCCAGAAGGTGATCTCGTGCCGGATTCCGGCGGGCAGCCGGTCGGCCACCCAGTCCCGCACCGCCTGTTGGACCTGGTCCGCGTCCTGGCCCTCCACCAGCCGGAACGACAGCTTGAGCTGGGCGGTGGCGGGCACGATGGTCTTGCCGCCGGGGCCCTGGTAGCCGCCGCCGATGCCGTTGACCTCGGCGGTCGGCCGGGCCCAGAGCCGTTCCAGGGTGGTGAACCCCGCCTCGCCCGCGGTGGCGTGCGAGTGCGCGGTGCGCAGCCACTCGGCCTCGTCGAAGGGGAGCTCGGCGAAGAGCTCGCGTTCGCGGTCGGTGAGTTCGACCACACCGTCGTAGAAGCCGGGTATGGCCACCCGCAGGTCGGCGTCGTGCAGTCCGGCGGCGAGCCTGGCCGCCTCCATCGCGGGGTTGGGCACCGCACCGCCGAAGGAGCCCGAGTGGACGTCCTGGTCGGGCCCGTACAGGTCGATCTGGCAGTCGGCGAGGCCGCGCATGCCGGTGCAGACCGTCGGGGTGTCCGCGGACCACATGCCAGTGTCGGAGACGACGACCGCGTCGCAGCGCAGCCGGTCGGCGCGGGCGCTGACCAGGGCGGGGAAGTGCGGCGAACCGGACTCCTCCTCGCCCTCGACGAGCAGCTTGAGATGGACGGCGGGCGCGGTGCGCCCGGTGGCCGCCAGGTGCGCCCGGACGCCGAGTGTGTGGAAGAGCACCTGCCCCTTGTCGTCGGCCGCGCCGCGCGCGTACAGCTTGCCGTCGCGCACCTGCGGTTCGAACGGCTCGCTGTGCCAGCCGTCGGCCAGCGCCGCGGGCTGCACGTCGTGGTGGCCGTAGACCAGGACCGTGGGGGCGTGCGGATCGTCCGACGGCCACTCGGCGAACACCGCCGGGGCGCCCGCCGTCTCCCAGACCTCCACCGTTGGGAAACCGGTGGTCGTGAGCTTGTCCGCCAGCCACTGGGCGCTGCGCCGGACGTCACCGGCGCGGCCGGGATCGGCCGATACGGAGGGGATGCGCAGCCAGGCGGCGAGGTCGTCGAGGAACTCGGTGCGATGGGCATCGACATAGGCGCGGACAGCGTCGTCCGGGGTGGTGCTCATGGTGACGAGCCTAGCCGCCTCGGCGCGGCCTCATCGCCGGGGTTACGGGCCCGCGGCCGGGCCGGGAGGCGGCGTCCGCGGGGTGGTGCAGCGGCACCGGCGCCACCCCCTACGCGCCGTCAAACCCCTCCCGTGACCTGCCCGTCGGCGCCCCGACCTCCCCGCTGTGACCGGCACGCGCACCCCTCCGCACCGCCCAGCGGAGCCGCCCGCACCCCGCGGTGTCCCCCGCCCGCGCACCGCCCCACACCGGTGTGAGGCTCACCACCGCGCAGGCGGGGTTTTGGTGGGGGCCGGCCGGGTCCTTCAGGTCGGCTCGGGTGCCCGGGGGTGCTCCACGGGCCGGCTGCGGTCGGTGTGCTCCCCGGGGGAGACGGGCTCGCCGAGCAGGATGCGTTCTATTTCGGCGCGGCCGGGCAGTGGGGCGGGGCGGACGATCTCCCCCGTGCGCACGTAGAGGAAGGTCGCCGTGACCGCGGACAGCGGGAGGCCGTGCTGTTCCGCCCAGGCCAGCCGGTAGACGGCGAGCTGGAGCGGGTCGGCGTCCTGGGCCCGGTTGGTCTTCCAGTCGACGATCTCGTACGCGTACGGGTGCGGTGTCTGGTGTGTTGCCTGCTGGTGCCGTGTCTGCTGGGGGGGGGCTTCCTGGGGCGCGGCAGCGGCGGCCGGTGCCGCGGTGGGTATGCCCTGCGGGGCGTCGCCAGGGTCGCCGGTCGGGAGGTCTGGGGCCGGGGTGGTCGCCGAGGTGGTCGCCGCCCCGTGCGGCTCGGTGAGCGGTAGGCGGTGGCGGTAGACCGCATCGATGCGGCCCCGGACGACGCGGCCCGCGAGGGTGAGGTGGAAGGGCGCCTCGATGCGGTACGGCGTGCGCCGGGCGTACGGGGTGCGGTTGAACGCCTCCTTGAGCGCGTCCAGGTCCCAGCCGTCGCCGTCGGGGTCGGCACCGTACTCCTCGGCGCCCGGCAGGTCCTCCGGGCCGAGCAGGGGCAGCGGCAGCGCCTCGAACCGCGACTCGACCCAGGCGTGGAACCGGGTGCCGCGGCGCGCGGCGGGCCGCGGCGGGCGCGGCATCGGGCGGGCCAGCTCGCGCGCGAAGCCGTCCGGGTCGGCGGCGAGCCGCAGGAGTTGGGTGGCGCTCAGCGCCGCCGGCACGGGCACCTCGCGCACCGTGGCCCTGGCCCGGCGCAACTCCTTGGCCAGCACCTCCAGGTCCCGGTCCCAGGAGGCGGCGAGCCGCGCCTCTTCGGGCAGCAGCACCGCCGCGCCGGCCCCCGCGGGCCGCTCCACACCGCCGCGCCCGGCAACCGGTCCGACCTCGCGCCCGCGCGCGGACGAGGTGGACGAGGCGGACGAGGCGGAGGACCGCCCGCCGTCGGAACCGCGAGAGTGCCCGTCGGGCACGGGGGCGTGCGCGGGGCCGTGCGGGGCGTGCTGCTCACCGTCCGGGGCGGCGTCGGGGGCGGTGTACGGATCGGCGTACGGGTCTCCGGCGTAGGAGTCCTCGCCGTACGCGTCTGCGGCGTACGGGTCCTCGCCGTACGGGTCGTCGCCGTACAGGTCCTCACCGTACGGGTCTTCCGGTGGTGCGGCGTACGGGTCGTCGTACGCGGGCGCGGGCTCGGCGGGGGGCTCGGTGGGGGCGGCTGCCTCGTACGGCTCGGGGTCGTACGGCTCCGGCGCCAGCGGGCCCGCCCCGTACGGCTCGGGGTCTGAGGTGTCTCGCACGGGCGCGGGCGCGAGGTGGCTCGGCCGGTGGCCTGCGGCGGGGCTGGGGGCGAGGGATGGGGGCTGGTGGTCGAGGTGGGTGAGGACCGCTTCGGCCGCGCGGCGGCGGCGGTCCAGCGCGGTGGCGTCGAGCGGCAGCGGCCAGGGGCGGTCGGCGCGCGACGGCTGGTCGGGCTCGGGATCTTGCAGGGCCGGGTTCTGCTCGCCGGGGGCCGGCTCGTCGGCCCACACCTCGATCTCCCCGTCGCCCGCCTCGCAGTGCTCCCGCAGCGCGGTCAGGAACGCGGAGGGGCCACGCGGGCGCTTCTGTGACGGGCCCCACCAGTGCCCCGAACCGAGCAGCAGGGAGCGGGGGCGGGTGAACGTCACATAGCCGAGGCGGAGTTCCTCGGTCCGCTGGTGTTCCTTCATCGCGGCCTTGAACGCCGTGAGTCCCTTCGCGTCCCAGTCCGACAGGTCGGGGAGGGTGTCGGCGTCGCCGCGCAGCGCGTGCGGGAGCACCTTGGCGCTGGCCGTCCACGCCTCGCGCGACTGCTCGCTGGGGAACGTCTTGGTCACCAGGCCGGGGACCGCCACCACGTCCCACTCCAGGCCCTTGGACTTGTGCGCGGTGAGCACCTTCACGGTGTTCTCGCCGCCCGGGAGCGCGTTGTCCAGGCCCTTCTCGTACTGGGCCGCGGTGCGCAGGAAGCCGAGGAACGCCAGCAGCGTGGGCTCGCCGTCGGCCACCGGCGAGCCCCCCGCGCGGGGGGGGCCCCCCCCGGGCCCCGCCCCGGAGGTGGCCCGCGGCTCGCGGCGGCCGGCGGGCCCCCCGGGCGGGGGCGCGGGCACGTGG
>NZ_JBEHZD010000498.1:0-5794 GCF_040240285.1 Streptomyces sp. HSW2009
GCCCCCCCCCCCCCCCCCCCCCCCCCCCCACCCCGCCCCCCCCCCCCCGCGGCCCCGGGGGCCCCCCCCCCGGCCGGGGGGGCCCGGGGGGGGCGCCCGGCCCGGGCCCCCGGGGGCGCTCCCGTCGGGTGTCGCGTCCGCCGGGCGGTAGCTGGGCAGCAGCAGCCCGGCCGCCGCGGATTCGCCGCCGAACCCGCCGGCGACGGGCCCGGCCGCGCCGGCAGCCGAGCGCTCTGGCGTACCGCCGGACGCGTCGTCACGCGCACCCGCGCCCGCGAGGGGCGTGGTGCCCGCGGCGGCGTCCGGGCCGTCGGTCGGCGCCCGGTAGCCGAGGCCGGCCACGTCGCGCACCACGTCGCCCAGTTCGTCCGGATCGGTCAGCAGTCTGCGGTAGAGCGGGCAGCGTTCGACCAGTTCGGCATGGGTGCCGACGTCGGCGAGGCGCCCGCCGTCCAGTACGGCGATCCGGTCGGCGAGGGCCAGCGTGGACTGGCGGTGCGCGATGAGCAGCGTGGTGCGGCCGGCCATCACGCTGCGCAGCGCCTCGTGGATCTCGTGCTCCACCCGGGCGTCGACGGCCGAGGTCGCGTCGTCGAGCAGCAGCAGCCTGGGGTCGGTGAGGATCGCCCGGGCCAGGGCGATGCGCTGGCGCTGCCCACCGGAGAGCGTCAGGCCCTGCTCGCCGACCTTGGTGTCGTAACCGTCCGGCAGTTCGTCGATGAACCGGTCCGCCTGCGCGGCCCGCGCGGCCGTGCGGACCTGCTCGTCGGTGGCGTCGGGCAGCCCGTACGCGATGTTCTCGCGCACGCTGGCCGAGAACAGGAAGCTCGTCTCCGGTACGAGGCCGATGGCCGCGCGCAGCGACGCGTACGTCAGGTCGCGCACGTCGTGGCCGCCGACCCGCACCGCGCCACCGGTCACGTCGTAGAACCGGGGCAGCAGCAGTGACAGCGTGGACTTGCCGCTGCCGGACGCGCCGACCACGGCCAGCGTCTCGCCGGGGGCGATGCGCAGCGAGACGTCCTGGAGCACCGGGCGCGCGCGGGACGCGCCGTCCGCCCCGGAGGCCGCCGGATCGCCCTTGGCCAGCTCGACCCCGGACGACTCGGCCGCAGCCGAATCAGCCTCGGACGGCTCGGCCCCGGACGGCTCGGCCACAGCCGCTTCGGTGGGCCCTGCCGATTCCGCCGCGGCGCCGTAGCCGAAGGTGACGTGGTCGAACTCGACGGTGGCCGGGGCGTCGGCGGGCAGCTCGTGGGCGTCGGGCCGTTCCGCTATGGCCGGCTCCGTGTCGATCAGCTCGAAGACGCGCTCCACGCCCGCGCGCGCCTGCTGCCCCACGGTGAGCATCATCGCCAGCATCCGGACCGGGCCGACGAGCTGCGCCAGATAGGTCGAGAAGGCGACGAAGGTACCGAGCGTGACCTGACCGCGCGTGGCCATCCAGCCGCCGAGGGCGAGCATCGCGACCTGACCCAGCGCCGGGACCGCCTGGAGGGCGGGGGTGAAGCGGGAGTTGAGCCGTATCGTGCGCAGCCTGGCGGCGAACAGGCCGCGGCTGACCTCGCGCAGCTTGCCGGTCTCCTGCTCCTCCTGGCCGAAGCCCTTGACCACCCGAACGCCGCTGACCGCGCCCTCCACGACGCCCGCCACGGCCGCCGCCTGTCCCTGCGCGTACCACGTGGCGGGGAAGAGCCGGTCGCGGCTGCGGGCCGCGATGAACCACAGGGCAGGGCCCACGGCCAGCGCGACCAGGGTCAGCACCGGCGAGAGCACCAGCATGACGACGAGCGAGATGACGAAGAGCAGGACGTTCCCGACCATCATCGGGAGCATGAACAACAGGCCCTGCACCAGTTGGAGGTCGCTGGTGCCGCGGCCGAGCACCTGACCGGTGCTCAGCTCGTCCTGGCGGCGCCCGTCCAGTCGGGAGATCGACTGGAACATTTCGGTCCGCAGATCGTGCTGGACGTCCAGGGCGAGGCGCCCGCCGTAGAAGCGGCGCACGTACGTCAGCCCGTAGACCACCACGGCCGCCACGACCAGCAGCGTCGCCCAGGGGGTCAGCGAGCGGTCGTGCGAGACGATCACGTCGTCGATGATCAGCTTCGGGATGAGCGGAACGAGCGCCGTGACCGCCATTCCGGCGAGCGACGCGCCGAGCGCGAGCACCACGTTGCGCCGATACCGCCAGCAGTATCGGGCCAGTCTGCGCGCCCAGCCCTCTTGCTCAGCGCTGGTCGTCGCGGCTGTCGCTGACACTCCCTGCCTCCCCGCCTCATGGTCATCACCGGAAGGCTGCAACGCCGTGGCGTGCGGATTTCATTCCGCCGTAACAAACAAAGAAGCGCACGATGGGCGCACACACGATCGAATGCTCAGTGTGCGCGCCCCCGAGCGCGGGAGCACGCCGGGCGCCGCCCCCACTCGGCCCCGAGCGGGATGCGCCTGCGCCCCGAGGCGGGGCGGGGCGGCTGCGCGAACTCGGCGCACCTCCGTCGGCGCACATCCGGAAGCGGCAGCCCGCGCGCACGCCGCGCGCGGAGAAGGCCCCCACCGACGATTCAGCGATGCGCCCACCCGGAGCACGCACCCAGACATACGGCGCAATACGGCGCTCCGGGTGTGACCACTCCGGGAACGCCAGCACGCGCGGAGAAATGCGGAGAAATACGGCGCTTCGAGTACGACCGACTCCAGGAACGCCAGCGTGCGCGCACGCGCACAGACAGCCCCCGCGGGCAGCACAAAGCCACCCCGGGCGGGCGGATCGACGACCGCCCGGGGCGGTGACCACGCCGGGGCGGACGGGCCGGCGACCACCCGGGGCGGTCCGGTCAGCGTGCGCTAGGCCGCCGCGGGGCCCCAGAGCGCCGCGGCGTCAACGCCCACGGCGTCCACGGCGTCAGCCACTCCCGCAGCGTTCCCGGCGCCCTCGGCGCCGTCCGCCTCCGCCGGCAGGACCACGGCGGCACAGTGCGCCGCCACGTCGTCCAGGCGCAGGCCGAGCGTGCCGACCAGGGCAGCGACGGTGAAGAAGGCCGGTGTCGGGGCCCGGCCGGTCTCGATCTTGCGCAGCGTCTCGGCGGAGATGCCGGCGGCGGCGGCGACGGCGGCCATGCTCCGCTCGCCGCGCGCCTGTCGCAGCAGCAGACCCAAGTGACGACCGCGCTCGCGTTCCAACGGGGTGAGGGGTGTGCGCACCATGCCGGCATTGTAATACCGGCATTGCAATACCGGTAAAGTAATCCGGTACAGTAATAACGGTATGAAAATTGGCGCGGCCCCGGAGCTGGCGTCCGCTCCGTCGTGCCCCGCCCGCCCGCGCCGCGGGCCCGGAGCGCCCCCCGCCGAGCGGCTGAACCCGCCCCCACCTGCCGTACGCACCAACGCACCAGGAAGGACCCCACCCATGGTGGAGATCAAGACCAACGGCGAACTCGACGCCATGCGCGAGGCCGGACGCATCGTCGCCCGGGCGCTGGCCGCCGCCGAGCAGGTCGCGGCCGTCGGCGTCCCGCTGACCGCGCTGGACGAGGCGGCGCGCGAGGTGCTGCGCGCGGCCGGCGCCGGTTCGCCGTTCCTGAACTACCGGCCGCACTTCGCGGCCACCCCGTTCCCCGCGGTGCTCTGCGCGTCGGTCAACGACACGGTCGTGCACGGCATCCCGGGTGCGTACCGGCTCCGCGACGGCGACCTGGTCAGCATCGACTGCGGCGCGACCCTGGACGGCGGGGCCGGCGACGCCGCCACCAGCTTCGTCGTGGGCACCCCGCGCCAGGCCGACCTGGAGCTGGTCGAAACCGGCCGCGCGGCCCTCGCCGCAGGCATCGCCGCGGCCGTGCCCGGCGCCCGGATGGGCGACATCGGCCACGCCATCGGCACGGTCGGCCGCGCCGCCGGTTACGGCATCCTGGCCGACTTCGGCGGCCACGGCATCGGCCGGCAGATGCACGAGGACCCGCCGGTGCCCAACGAGGGCCAGCCGGGTCGCGGCTTCCGGCTGCGCCACGGCCTCGTCCTCGCGCTGGAGCCGATGTTCACGGCGGGCGGCGCGGACGCGTACGTCATGGACGCCGACGGCTGGGGGCTGCGCACGGTCGACGGCAGCCGCGCCACCCACAGCGAGCACACGGTGGCGATCACCGACGACGGCCCACGCGTCCTGACCCTCCTGTGAACCCTTCCCCGAGCCCTCTGCCGAACTCTCTGCCGAGCCCCCGTTGAAAGCTCCGTCGAGCCATCCACCGTGCCCGCTCCTGAGCCCTCACCCGTCCTCCGGCAGCGCGCGTTGCAACGCCCGGTGCAGGTCGCGCGCCACCTCGCCCGGCGCGTCCGGGGCATCGCCGATCAGCCGGCCCAGATGGTCGGCGAACACCTGGGTGAACGCCCCGTACAGCGGGGTGCGTGGGCGCAGCACGGCGCCCCGCAGGGCCGTCCGCACGACGGCCGATGACCGGGGCCGCCCGTCGGCCGTGCGGGGGATGCGGTCGGCGCCCTCGCCGGTGGGTGACGGGGCGGCAGGACCGGGCGGCAGGAGCCGGCAGCGCGCGCCGTCCGCCTCGTACGCGCTCGCGCGCGTAGCGGCGAAGCCCGCTTCGAGCAGGCACCGTTCGCCTTCCCTTCCGGTCAGGAAGCGCACCAGGTCCTCGATGGCGGCCAGGTTCTGCGGCGGGGCGTGTCGCGTAACGGCCAGGTCCTGCCCACCGAGCACGGCCTTGCCCGGCAGCGCGGCCAGACCCAGTTGCTTGTCCGTCAGGTCCTGGTGGAGTTGCCCGTACGCGTACGGCCAGTGCCGCAGGAAGGCCGTCTTGCCGGCGGCGAAGTCGGCCAACAGGCGTGCCTCTGCGGACTCCTGCGCGCCGTCCAGCGTGTACGCCCGGTCGATGCGCCCGGCGAACTCGGCGAGCCCGGCGCGCAACTGCCCCTCGGTGCCGACGTACCGCCCCTCGGCGTCCACCAGGGGCTCGGCCTCGCTGATGGCGCCTGCGGTGGCGAACGCCTCGATGCCGTTGACGGTCCGCCCCTCGTACGAGCCGAGTGGGGTGGTCCACGGCTTGTCGTAGGCGGCGGGCAGGTCGCCGCGGGCCTGCGCCTGGAGCAGCGTGTGCTGTAGCCCCTTGAACCGGGCCCAGCCCATGGCCTCCGTCCCCAGGTCGGGCGTGGCGAAACCGGCGGCGGACAGGTAGTCGCGGCGGTAGTAGAGCAGCCCGACGTCGCTGTTGAACGGAACCGCGTACACCGCGCCCCGCCAGCGGCCGGTGGCCGCGACGGTGGGCAGTACGTCCGTGTCCAGGAAGGACTCATCCAGTTCGCGCACCAGGTGCCCGTCCGCGAACTCCGGCACCCACGTCACGTCCAGATTGACCACGTCGTAGTGCGAACTGCCCGACTGGAGCGCCCCGAGCAACTGGCTGCGCTGCTGGTCGGCGGTGCCCGGCAGCTCCACGAGCCGGGCCCGCAACGGCGACCCCGAACGCCGGCTCCGTTCGTTCCAGGCATCCACCATCTGTTGGCGCACGCCGCTGCGCCCGGTGATGTCCTGACCGCTGGCGATGATGATCATGCGCGGGTCGCCGTCGCTGGTGAACGCGCCGTCGTCCGCACCGCCCGCGGCCGTACAGCCGCTGCCCGCGGCGAGCAGGGCGAGCAGCGCCGCGAGCGGGCCGGCCGCCTGCCACGGCCGCGGGGGGGGGCCGGGGGGGGGGCCCCCGCCCCCCCCCCGGGGGGGGGGCGGCGCCCCCGGGGGGGGGGGGGGGGCGCGGGCGGCGGGGGCGGGGGGGGGGGGGGCGGG
>NZ_JBEHZD010000499.1:0-5784 GCF_040240285.1 Streptomyces sp. HSW2009
GGCGGCGCGGCGGCAGGGTGCCGCTGGGGCTGTCGCCCAGCGTTCCTTCGCCACCGGCGGTCCGGTGCGATCCCTGGGGGTCGTTGGTTTCGTTAGGCTCAATTGGTTCGAGCATGCGGGCGGTTCTCCCGTCGCGCTCCCGGGCGCCGCGCCTGGTTCCGGCCACGGCCCCGCGTGATGTGCGCGGTACCGCCATCCGGGGCGCGGGCGCCGCACGGGAGCTGTTGTCTCGCTCGCCGGGTCCTTCTCTTCGGCACCGGCGAAAGTCTCCTGGTCAGTGCGCCTGCCGTAACCGGGTCGCTGCCCATCTACAGCGGCGCTTCGACGACCGTCCCTAGCTGGGACCCTCCGGCGCTCCCCCGCGAGCGGGCGATACTCCCGGCGTGGCAGTCGTGGCGGCGGCCGTTGGTTGGGCGGCCTTGACTGCCTCGCGGTCGGGCGCGAGCGGATCGGTCACCGTGCCGGACTCCTCGTCCAGCAGCCCCTGCGCCAGCCTGGTCACCGCAGCGGGGACCGGCGGCGCCAGGTCGGCCGTTGCACGGAGACCGGACAGCACGTCGTCGGGTCGCACGGCAGGTGTCATATGCCGAACAACCAGCCGCAGTATCGCACAGCCTTCGACGCCCGGCCTATCGGCCTGACCTGGGAGCGCTTCCAACCCGGCGACCGCTGCACGGGCGTCGAAGGTACGCAACCCGTTTTTCGTCCGGCGTTGTACTTCCACGATCTCGGCCGCCAGGAAGGCGCCCACGGCGTCCGCGGCGACGGTGTGCTCGACGCCGTCGAGCCGCAGTTCCCACACCGACGCCTGCAACCGGTCGGCCAGCCCCGAGGTGGCGGCTTCGACGGCGTCGGTGATGTCGAGGCCGTCCGGCAGGGAGGTGTTGAGCAACGTCCGCACCTGCTCCGGGTCACGCCGCTCGGCGAGCTGGATCTCCAGGTACTCGGCCTCGCTGCCGGTGCCGGTGGGCGCGGCGTTCGCGTACGACACCTTGGGGTGCGGGGTGAAGCCCGCCGAGTACGCCATGGGGACTTCGGCGCGACGCAGGGCCCGCTCGAAGGCGCGCTGGAAATCGCGGTGGCTGGTGAACCGGAGGCGACCGCGCTTGGTGTAGCGCAGTCGGATGCGCTGCACCGCGGGTGCGGGCGGTGGGCCTTCGGGCTGTCGCTTGCCCAGGGGAAGTCTCCTTGCGTCGGGCGGGCCTGAGCGCCAGCCCACGAAGGGGGCCGCACCGGCTGTCGCCTGCCCAGTGTCGTCGGGTCCCGCCCACCCCCGCATCGGCGCGGCGGTCGGCGCGTGGACCTTCTCCCTAGGGTACGCGTCGTACGTGGTCCGGCCTCGCGCCGGGTTCGGCGGGGGTGCTCACCGCACCGGGGCCGCCTCGCGCGCGGCGGCGCGGATCGTCCCACCGCACGGGCGCGAGCGGCTCCTCGGTCGGGGGCGGATCACCGCACGGCGGTCGGGGGACGGACGGTCCGGCCCCGACCGCGGTAGGCGGCGGCAGCCGCTTGCCGATGGGGGCCGATCCGCGTGTCCAGGTCGATGTGGAGGCAGCCGCCGCAGTCGAAACGCGGGGCCGGGCGACAGGCCCGGCCCCGGTCTCGTCGAGCGCCGCCTACGACGGGGAGTCGCCGCCGACCACGGTCAACGGCAGCAACTTCTTGCCCGTCGGGCCGATCTGAATGTCGAGGTCGAGCTGAGGGCACACGCCGCAATCGAAACACGGGGTCCAGCGGCAGTCGTCCACCTCGGTCTCGTCCAGCGCGTCCTGCCAGTCCTCCCAGAGCCAGTCCTTGTCCAGGCCGGAGTCCAGGTGGTCCCAGGGCAGCACCTCTTCGTAGGTGCGCTCGCGGGTGGTGTACCAGTCGACGTCCACGCCGAAGGCGGGCAGCGTCGCCTCGGCGCAGCGCATCCAGCGCTCGTACGAGAAGTGCTCGCGCCAGCCGTCGAACCGGCCGCCGTCCTCGTACACCGCGCGGATCACCGCGCCCACCCGCCGGTCGCCGCGCGAGAGCAGGCCCTCGACGATGCCGGGCTTGCCGTCGTGGTAGCGGAAACCGATCGAGCGGCCGTACTTCTTGTCGCCGCGGATCTTGTCGCGCAGCTTCTCCAGGCGGGCGTCGGTCTCCTCGACGGAGAGTTGCGGGGCCCACTGGAAGGGGGTGTGCGGCTTGGGCACGAAGCCGCCGATGGAGACGGTGCAGCGGATGTCGTTGGACCTGGAGACCTCGCGGCCCTTGGCGATCACGTTGACCGCCATGTCGCCGATCTGGAGCACGTCCTCGTCGGTCTCGGTGGGCAGCCCGCACATGAAGTACAGCTTCACCTGCCGCCAGCCGTTGCCGTACGCGGTGGACACCGTACGGATCAGGTCCTCTTCCGAGACCATCTTGTTGATGACCTTGCGGATGCGCTCCGAGCCGCCCTCGGGGGCGAAGGTGAGGCCGGAGCGGCGGCCGTTGCGGGTGAGTTCGTTGGCCAGGTCGATGTTGAAGGCGTCCACCCGGGTGGAGGGCAGCGAGAGGCCGATCTTGTCCTCTTCGTACCGGTCCGCGAGGCCCTTGGCGATGTCGCCGATCTCGGTGTGGTCGGCCGAGGAGAGCGAGAGCAGGCCGACCTCTTCGAAGCCGGTGGCCTTCAGGCCCCGGTCGACCATCTCGCCGATGCCGGTGATGCTGCGCTCGCGCACCGGGCGGGTGATCATGCCGGCCTGGCAGAACCGGCAGCCGCGGGTGCAGCCGCGGAAGATCTCGACCGACATCCGCTCGTGCACCGTCTCGGCCAGCGGGACCAGCGGCTGCTTGGGGTAGGGCCACTCGTCGAGGTCCATCACGGTGTGCTTGGAGACCCGCCACGGCACGCCGGAGCGGTTCGGCACCATGCGGGCGATGCGCCCGTCGGGCAGGTACTCCACGTCGTAGAAGCCCGGCACGTACACGCCGCCGGTCTTGGCGAGGCGCAGCAGCAGCTCTTCGCGGCCCCCGGGGCGGCCCTCGGCCTTCCAGGCGCGGACGATCTCGGTGATCTCCAGGACGGCCTGTTCGCCGTCGCCGATGACGGCGCAGTCGATGAAGTCGGCGATCGGCTCCGGGTTGAACGCCGCGTGCCCGCCGGCGACGACGACCGGGTGGTCCTCGGTGCGCCGCGCGGCCTCCAGCGGGATGCCCGCGAGGTCGAGCGCGGTGAGCATGTTGGTGTAGCCGAGCTCGGTGGAGAAGCTCAACCCGAAGACGTCGAAGGCGGCAACCGGGCGGTGGCTGTCCACGGTGAACTGCGGCACCTTGTGCTCGCGCATCAGCTCTTCGAGGTCGGGCCAGACGCTGTAGGTGCGCTCGGCGAGCACGCCGTCGCGCTCGTTGAGCACCTCGTACAGGATCATGACGCCCTGGTTGGGGAGACCGACCTCATAGGCGTCGGGATACATGAGCGCCCAGTGGACGTCACACTCGTCCCACTTCTTCACGGTGGAGTTCAGCTCTCCACCCACGTACTGGATCGGCTTCTGCACATGCGGGAGCAGAGCTTCGAGCTGCGGGAAGACCGATTCGGCAGACATACCCGGGAACCTTCGTGAGCTGACTGGGGGACACGCCCCTGCGCCGACGACGCGGGACGGGTGACCCTCAAGCCTAACCCGCCCCGCGGCAACGCTTCACCCGGTGCTCGCCGGGGCGGGTCGCCGATCGCGGCGGCGCAGGTCAGAGCAGTTTGCGCGGGGGCGGGGTGAGGGCAGCGGACCAGACGCCCGGGAGTTCGCGTTCGCGGGTGGCGGCCACGGCCTCCTCGCGGCCGTAGATGAGGCCGAGCGTGAAGGTGGACTCGCCCGCAGCGTGGGCCTGGACGGCGAGGTCGCGCAGGGTGGTGCGGGCCATCACGCTGTCCTGGTGGTCGCCGAGCACCTGCTGTACGCGCTGCATGCGGCGGGCCAGTTCCCGGGCGGCCGGGCCGAGTCCCGCCTCGGCCGCCTCGGCCGCGTACCTGGCCCGCTTGGCGGCCTTGCGGGCCACGTGCAGCGCCTCGTCCCGCGTCGCCCCCGCGGGCTCGGCGAGCGCGGCTTCCACCCGGCGGGCGAGCCGCTCCACGTCGCGCAGCACCGCGGCGCGGACCACCTTGCGGGGCGGGCGGGCGGCGGCGGAGAGCAGCAGCGGCTGACCGGCGGCGGAGAGCGGCGGGGCGTCCGGCGGGGGCGGCTGCCCGTTCGTCGCCTGCGGCTGGGCGTCCGGCACGTTCGGCTGGGCGTCTGGAGACGGCGTCCGGAAGGCGGCGAGCTCGTCCAGCAGCGCCAGGTAGCGGGGCCCGTCCAGCACCTCCACCACCTGCTGCCGGGAGCTCGCGCGCCGGCCGCTCGACCAGATCGCGAGCCTGGCCCTGACCGGGCCGAGCCGCAGTGGCCCCGGGACCGCATCGAGGCCGGCGGTCAGCCGCTCCGTGAGCACCTCGCGGTCGCGGTCCACACCGAGCGCGCCGGCGAGCCACTTCAACTCCGCGCCCAGCGGATCGGTCACCGACCGGTCCACCACCGTGCGGTACGAGCGGAAGACGCTGCGCAGGCGGCGGGTGGCGACCCGCATCTGGTGCACGGCGTCCGGGGCTTCGAGCCGTACGGCCGGGTCCAGCGCGACGATCGCCGCGATCTGCCGACGTACGGCGGTGAGCACCACGTCGCCGGCGGTGAGGTCGGTGTGCTCGGGCTCGCCGGCCTTGGACTTGCTGTTCTTGGACTTGCTGTTCTTGGGCCCCTTGGACTCTGGCTTGCTGACCTTCGGTTTGCCGGCCTTGGACTTGCCGGCCTTGGGCTTGCTGATCTGCGCCTTGCTGGTCTTGCGCTCGGCGTCCGGGGGCGCTGCCGGTGTCGTCGGATCGGCCGCCGTGGGGGGTGCCGTCTCGGTCAGGGCGCGGGCCAGTTTGGACCCCGTACGGGCCGGTCGCAGGCCCTGCGCGGCCAAGTGATGGGCGACGGCGTCGAGCAACGCGGTTTCGCCGGCGGCCAGTTCGACCTCCACCTCCCACCAGTGGACGGCCGCGCCGCCTGCCGTGCGGCGCGCGCTGACCTCGTCGGCGCTGACCTCGGCGAGCCGTGCGCCCGCCGCGTCGAGCAGGTGCCACACGGTGCGCCGGGTGCGGAGTTCGACCAGCGGCAGCAGGTCGGCGGCGCGGGTACGGGAGCGTGCCAGGGCGGCGAGTTCGGCGGGCAGCGCGTCGGCGAGCGGGGCCCGGACCTCGTCCCTGACCAGGTCGCCGGCGTCGCCGCTCGAACGCCGGACGCCGCCAGGCAGCGCCGGGAGCTTGAGGTGCCAGCCCGCGTCGGAACCGCCGGTGCGGCGGCGCAGCGTCACGCCGTCCGCGGCGAGCCGCTGGTCGGCGGTGTCGTAGTAGGTGGCGTCCAGTGCGCTGACGCCCTGCTCCGCCACGCGGGCGACGCCGGGCAGTTCGGCGAGGCCGGCCCGCGCCGCGCTGTCGATCGGCGCGGCGCCCGGTGCGGCCTCGTACTTCCGCTCGATCTCTCGCACGGTGTGGGCCATGGGGCGCAATGTACGCCGCACGGCCGGGTCGGGCGAGCCCGTACGGGCGGCCCCTGGCGCGGCGCCGACGGCGCGGCACGAGGCCGCCCCGGCCCCCGCGCGGGCCTGATCCACCGTCCCGTCCCCCTCTTCTCCCGTCGCCCGCGGGGGGGGCGCCGGCCGGGGGCCCACCCCCCGGGGGGGGGGGGGGGGGGGGGGGGGGGGGGGGGGGCCGGGGGGGGGGGGGGGGGGGCGGGCGGGGGGGGGGGGGGGGGGGGGGGG
>NZ_JBEHZD010000005.1:0-49553 GCF_040240285.1 Streptomyces sp. HSW2009
GGCGGCTCCCGCCCCGGTCCCGCCCCCGCCCGCGGTGGGCGCAGCTGTCCCCCAAAGCGGTACGCCCCCCCGGGGGGGGGAAGGTTGACCGGGCCCCCCGGGCACTCCACAGCCGGCCCCCCCCGCCCCCCCCGGCCCCCCCCCCGCCCCCGGCGCGGCCGAACTGCGGACGGAGCTCACGGACCTCGGCGCCCATGCAGTGGTCGCCGCCTGTGACACCGCCGACCGCGACTCCCTCGCCGCACTCCTGGCCTCCCTGCCGGACGAACACCCGCTCACCGCCGTGGTGCACACCGCCGGAGTGCTGGACGACGGCGTCGTCGAAGCCCTCACCCCCGAGCGGGTCGACCGCGTGCTGCGGCCCAAGGTGGACGCGGTGCTCAACCTGCACGAGCTGACCGCCGGTCTCGACCTGTCCGCGTTCGTGCTGTTCTCCTCGCTCTCCGGAACCCTCGGCGGCACCGGCCAGGCCAACTACGCAGCCGCCAACGCCTTCCTGGACGCGTTCGCCCACCGGCGCAGGGCCGAGGGCCTTCCCGCCCAGTCGCTCGCCTGGGGCCTGTGGGAGGAGCGCAGCGGCATGACCGGCAAGCTGGACGAGGCCCACATGCGGCGCCTCGCCCGTGAAGGCGTGACCCCGATGTCCTCCGAGGAGGGCCTGGCCCTGTTCGACACCGCTTGCGGCATCGACGCGGCCACTCTGGTCCCGGCACGGCTCAACGCCGCGGCGTGGCGAGCTCAGGACGGGCCGATCCCGGCGCTGCTGCGGAGCATCATCCGGACCACGGCTCGACGCGGCGCCGCGAAGGCGTCCACGGGCGGCTCCGGTGCCGACCCCGCCGGCCTGCGTAGCCGTATCGGCTCGATGAACCCCGCCGCCCGGCAGCAGGCGCTCCTCGAACTGGTCACGGAGCACGCGGCCATGGCGCTGGGCCACGACAGCCCGCGCATGATCGCCCCTGACCGTGGCTTCCTGGAACTCGGCTTCGACTCGCTGACCGCGGTCGGACTGCGCAACCAGCTCGGCACGGTGACCGGCCTGCGGCTCCCCGCCACCCTGCTGTTCGACTACACGACCTCCCGGGCGCTGGCCGGCTACCTGGCACAGGAGCTTGTCGCGGAGGAGTCGGACGCATCGCTGGTGCTGCCGGTTCTGTCGGAGCTGAAGAAGCTGGAGAGCTCCATCGCCGAGGTGGTGGCGGACGAAGCCGCCACGGCACGTCTCACCTCACGCTTGCAGCAGGTCCTGGCCAAGCTGACCGCGGGGCAGCAGACGGAGACGGCGAACGGTGGGGTCGTCGCCGACACGTTCGAGTCGGCGACCGACGACGAGATCTTCGACTTCCTCGACGAGGAACTCTCGTGACGCCGATGCCCCCGTCCCCGGAAGTTACTGGCCGAAGGCTTTCCACCCCTGTCCGGGGTGCTCAAAGGAGTGACAAGACACGGTGAGCGAGACCAAGCTGCGCGACTACCTCAAGCGCGCGACGGCCAGTCTGCACGAAACTCGTCAAGAGCTGAAGGAACTCAAGGACAGGGACCGGGAGCCCATCGCGATCGTCGGCATGGGGTGCCGGTATCCCGGCGGCGTGGAGTCACCCGAAGACCTGTGGGAGCTGGTCTCCTCCGGCACCGACGCGGTCTCCACCTTCCCCGTCGACCGGGGGTGGGACGAGGACCTGTACGACCCCGACCCGGAGAAGCCGGGCAAGAGCTACACGCGTGAGGGCGGGTTCCTGCACGACGCGAACGGCTTCGACGCCTCCTTCTTCGGTATGAGCCCGCGTGAGGCGCTGGCGACCGACCCGCAGCAACGGTTGCTCCTGGAGACCTCGTGGGAGGCGCTTGAGCGGGCGGGCATCGACCCGGCGTCCGCGCGGGGCAGCCGAACCGGCGTGTTCGTCGGCGTGATGTACAACGACTACGGCTCCCGCATCCAGGCCATACCGGAGGGCCTCGAAGGCCACCTCGGCAACGGCAGTGCTGGAAGCGTCGCCTCCGGCCGCATCTCCTACACCTTCGGCTTCGAAGGCCCCGCCATGACCGTGGACACCGCGTGCTCCTCGTCGCTCGTGGCGCTCCAACTGGCCGTCCAGGCGCTCCGCAAGGGCGACTGCTCGCTCGCGCTCGCCGGTGGCGTGGCCATGATGGCGACACCAGGGGTGTTCATCGAGTTCAGCCGGTTGCGCGGACTCGCCGTGGACGGACGCTGCAAGTCGTTCTCGAACACAGCCGACGGCACCGGATGGTCCGAGGGCGCCGGTGTGCTGCTGCTGGAGCGGCTGTCCGACGCCCAGCGCAACGGGCACCAGGTGCTGGCCGTGGTACGGGGCGCCGCCGTGAACCAGGACGGGGCGAGCAGCCGGCTGACCGCACCCCACGGCCCCTCGCAGCAGCGGGTGATCCGCGACGCGCTGCGCAACGCCGGCCTGTCCGCGGCCGATGTGGATGCGGTGGAGGCACACGGCACCGGAACACCGCTGGGTGACCCGATCGAGGCCCAGGCGCTGCTGGCCACCTACGGCCAGGAGCGGGCGGAGGACCGGCCGTTGTGGCTGGGCTCGTTCAAGTCGAACGTGGGCCACACACAGGCTGCCGCGGGCGTGGGTGGCGTCATCAAGATGGTGATGGCGTTGCGGCACGGTGTGTTGCCGCGGACGCTGCATGTGGAAGAGCCGTCGGAGCATGTGGACTGGTCGGCGGGGGCGGTATCGCTGCTGACCGAGTCGACCCCGTGGCCGGAGACGGGCGAGCGGCGCCGTGCCGGTGTGTCGTCCTTCGGTGTGAGCGGGACGAACGCGCACGTCATCCTGGAGCAGGCGCCGGAGGCCGAGGCGGCCGACGACGCCGCGGCCGAGGTCGTCGACGGTCCGGTGGCGTGGCTGGTGTCGGGTCGTAGCCAGGAGGGGCTGCGGGCGCAGGCCGGCCGGCTGCGGGAGTTCGTGGCCGAGCGTCCGGAGCTGGACGCCGCCGATGTGGCGCGGTCGCTGGTCATGACTCGGTCGGTGCTGGAGCACCGTGCGGTACTGGTGGGCCGGGACCGGGACGAGCTGCTGTCAGGCCTGGGCGCCGTCACGGAGAAGTCTGCCCTTCCGGGCGTGGTGGTGGGCGAGAGCGCGCCTCCCGGTCGTTCGGTGTTTGTGTTCCCGGGTCAGGGTGCGCAGTGGGTGGGTATGGCGGTGGGTTTGTTGGACTCCTCGCCGGTGTTCGCTGAGGCGATCGGTGAGTGTGAGTCGGCTCTGTCGGCTCACGTCGACTGGTCGCTGACGGATGTCCTGCGTGGTGCTGAGGGCGCTCCCGGTTATGGCCGGGAGGATGTGGTGCAGCCGGTGTTGTTCGCGGTGATGGTGTCGCTGGCGAAGTTGTGGCGTTCGGTGGGTGTCGAGCCGGACGCGGTCATGGGTCACAGCCAGGGTGAGATCGCGGCTGCTTGTGTGGCGGGTGCGTTGTCGCTGGAGGACGCGGCGAAGGTGGTGGCGTTGCGGTCGCAGGCCATCGCTGCTGGGCTTGCTGGCCGGGGTGGCATGGTGTCGGTCGGGCTTGCGGTCGACCAGGTGCGGGAGCGCATCGCTGCTTGGGATGGTGCGATTTCGGTTGCTGCGGTTAATGGTCCTGGTTCGGTTGTGGTGGCTGGTGATCTTGGCGCGTTGGATGAGATGTTCGCGGAGCTTGAGGGTGAGGAGGTGCGGGTTCGTCGGGTACAAATCGACTACGCCTCGCACTCGGCGCATGTGGAGTCGATCCGCGAGGAGTTGCTGAAGGTCCTGGCGGACCTGAAGCCCCGTACTTCCGACGTGCCGTTCTATTCGACCGTGTCCGGTGAGCTGATGGACACGGCAGGTCTGGACGCCGGGTACTGGTATCGGAACCTGCGCCAGACCGTGGAGCTTGAGTCCACCACCCGCACCCTGCTCGGGAGCGGGCACGGTGTGTTCATCGAGGTCAGCCCGCATCCCGTACTCACCGTTCCCGTACAGCAGACCGTCGAGGCAGTCGAAGCGCAGGCCGTGGTCACCGGGACCCTGCGGCGGGACGAGGGTGGCCTGGAGCGGTTCCTGACCTCCGCCGCCGAGGTATTCGTGAACGGCGCCGAGGTGGACTGGGCCACCGTGCTGGAGAACCGAGGCGGTCGGCGGGTTGAGTTGCCGACGTATGCCTTCCAGCGGGAGCGGTTTTGGCTTGATGTTCCTGCGGGTGTGGGTGATGTGGGTTCGGTGGGGTTGGGTTCGTTGGGGCATCCGTTGTTGGGTGCGGTGGTGTCGTTGGCGAGTGGTGGTGGGGTGTTGCTGAATGGGCGGTTGTCGTTGGCCACGCATGAGTGGTTGGCGGATCACGCGGTGCATGGGGTTGTGTTGTTGCCGGGGACGGCCTTTGTCGAGCTGGTGGGGCAGGCCGGGGACCAGGTTGGTTGTGGTCGGGTTGAGGAACTGGTCCTGGAAGCGCCGCTGATCATGCCCGAGAAGGGCGGGGTGCAGCTTCAGGTTGAGGTGGAGGAGGCGGACGCTTCCGGCTTCCGCGAGGTGAGCGTGTTCTCGCGGGAGGAGACAGCGGGCGAGGGCGCGCCCTGGACGTGCCATGCCCGTGGTGTGCTCGCACCGGTGGCAGGTGCCGACACGGCTTCCTTTGATTTTGGTGTGTGGCCGCCGGTGGGGGCTGAGTTGGTTGATGTGTCGGGTGAGTATGTGCGGGCGGCGGAGAATGGGTTGGAGTATGGGCCGGTTTTTCAGGGGTTGAGGTGTGCGTGGCGGCGTGGTGGTGAGGTGTTTGCGGAGGTTGAGCTTCCGGAGGGTGAGCGGGAGCGTGCGGGGCGGTTTGGTTTGCATCCGGCGTTGTTTGATGCGGCGTTGCATGCGTTGGGTGTGAGTGAGGGCTTCGTAGGTGGGTCGGGGAGTTTGTTGCCGTTCTCGTGGCGTGGGTTTGTTTTGGAGGCGGTGGGTGCGACGTCGTTGCGGGTGCGGTTGGCGTTGGTGGGTGAGGGTTCGGATGCGGTGTCGGTGTGGGTGGGGGATGAGTCGGGGCGTGGGGTGGCGTCGGTTGAGTCGTTGGTGTTGCGGCCGGTGGATGCGGGTCAGTTGAGTGGTGTGGGTGGGGTGGTGCGGGATGCGTTGTTCCGGGTGGAGTGGGTGGATGCGCCTGGGGTTGCGGTGGCGGGTGAGGCGTCGGGGACTGAGGTGGTGCGGGTTGTTTCTGATGGTTCGGATGTGGTGGGTGAGGTGTATGGGCAGGTCCTTGAGGTGTTGGGGCGGGTGCAGGCGTGGGTGGGGGATGAGGGTGTTGTGGGTGAGCGGTTGGTGGTGGTGACCCAGAGGGCTGTGGATGCGGGCGATGGCGATGGTGTGGTGGATTTGGGTGGGGCTGCGGTGTGGGGTTTGGTGCGGTCGGCGCAGTCGGAGAATCCCGGGCGCCTGTTGCTGGTGGACACCGATGATTTGGAGGGTGTGGAGGGTCTGCTTCCTGGGGTGTTGGGTTTGGGTGAGGAGCAGGTGGTGGTGCGGTCGGGTGTGGTGCGGGTGCCGCGTTTGGGTCGGGTGGTGTCTTTGGGTGAGGTTCCGGAGTCGGGGGTGTTTGGCTCTGGTGCGGTGTTGGTGACGGGTGGTACGGGTGTGTTGGGTGGTGTGGTGGCTCGGCATCTGGTGGCACGGCATGGGGTGCGGAAGTTGGTGTTGCTTTCTCGTCGTGGTGAGGGGGCTGAGGGTGCGGTGGGGTTGCGGGCGGAGTTGGAGGGTGTGGGTGCTGAGGTGGTGATTGCGGCGTGTGATGCTGCGGATCGGCGGGCGTTGGCTGGGGTGTTGTCGGGGTTGCCTGAGGGTTTTGGGTTGAGTGGTGTGGTGCATGCGGCGGGTGTGTTGGATGACGGGTTGTTGACGTCGTTGACGCGTGAGCGGGTTGAGTCGGTGTTGCGGGCGAAGGTGGATGCGGCGTGGAACCTGCATGAGTTGACTGCCGGGTTGGATCTGTCGGCGTTCGTGTTGTTCTCTTCGGCGGCGGGCACGTTGGGTGGTCCGGGGCAGGGGAGTTACGCGGCGGCGAATGTGTTCCTGGATGGTCTGGCGTCGTGGCGGCGGGCTCGGGGGTTGCCGGGTGTGTCGATGGCGTGGGGTCTGTGGGCCGAGGCCAGCGGCATGACCGGACACCTCGGCGAGAAGGACCTGCGCCGAGTGTCGCGTTCCGGCCTGGTGCCGCTGGCCACGGACGAGGGGCTTGAGCTGTTCGACGCGGCCCTGGTCTCGGATGAGATCGTGCCGGTTCCGGTGCGGCTGGACATCCCGGCGCTGCGTGCGCAGGGCGCCGAACTCCCCGCCCTCTTCCGTAGCGTCGTACCCACCGCGACAGTGCGCCGTGTCGCACGATCGGAGCAGGACGAGAGCCTTCCCGGTGAACTGCGCCGGCGCCTCGCGGGTCTGCCGCAGACGGCGCAGGACCAGATGTTGCTGGAGCTGGTCCGCGTCCAGACCGCAGGCGCCCTCGGGCACGCCACCGCCGAGGCCGTCAACACACGACGGCCGTTCAAGGAACTCGGCTTCGACTCGCTGATGGGGGTCGATCTCAGGAATCGGCTCACCGCGGAGACCGGTCTGCGGCTGCCCGCCGCGCTGGTCTTCGACTATCCGACCCCGATGGCACTCGTCGGCCACATCCGTGACGAAATCCTGGGCGGAGACGGCGCTGCCTCGTCGGCGAGCGCGGCGGTGGCCGTGCCGGGCGCGCCGGTGGACAGCGACCCCATCGTGATCGTGGGCATGAGCTGCCGCTTCCCGGGCGGGGTGCGGACCCCCGAAGAGCTGTGGCAGTTGGTCATGGCGGGCACGGATGCGATGTCCGAGTTCCCGGCCGACCGCGGGTGGGACCTTGAGCGCCTGTACGACCCGGACCCCGACCGAAAGGGCACGTACTACGCCCAGAACGGTGGCTTCCTCTACGACGCGCACCAATTCGACCCCGCCTTCTTCGACATGAGCCCGCGTGAGGCGCTGGCGACCGACCCGCAGCAGCGGCTGTTGCTTGAGACCGCGTGGGAGGCGTTCGAGCGGGCCGGTATCGACCCCACGACCCAGCGGGGCAGCCGGTCCGGTGTGTTCGTGGGCGTGATGTACAACGACTACGGCACCCGGCTGTCGGAGGTTCCCGAGGGCTTCGAGGGGTCTCTCGGCAGCGGAAGCGCTGGGAGCGTGGCATCAGGTCGCATCTCGTACACATTGGGTCTTGAGGGGCCCGCGGTGACGGTGGACACGGCGTGTTCGTCGTCGCTGGTCGCGCTGCATCTGGCCGCGCAGGCGCTGCGTCAGGGCGAGTGCGATTTGGCGCTCGCCGGTGGCGTCGCGGTGATGGCCACGCCGGGTGCGTTCGTGGAGTTCAGCCGTCAGCGCGGGTTGGCCCCCGATGGCAGGTGCAAGCCGTTCGCGGACGCGGCGGATGGTACGGGTTGGTCCGAGGGTGTCGGCATGCTGCTTGTGGAGCGGCTGTCGGATGCGCGGAAGAACGGTCACCCGGTCCTGGCGGTCGTGCGTGGTTCGGCGGTCAACCAGGACGGTGCCAGCAATGGTCTGACGGCGCCGAATGGTCCGTCGCAGCAGCGGGTGATTCGGCAGGCGCTGGCGAGTGCTGGCCTGTCGGCGGCCGAGGTTGATGCGGTGGAGGCGCACGGTACGGGTACGACGTTGGGTGACCCGATCGAGGCGCAGGCGTTGCTGGCCACGTACGGTCGGGAGCGTCCCGAGGGCCAGCCGTTGTTGCTGGGTGCGTTGAAGTCGAACATCGGTCACACCCAGGCCGCGTCCGGACTTGCTGGTGTCATCAAGATGGTGATGGCGATGCGGCATGGTGTGTTGCCGAAGACGCTGCATGTGGATGAGCCGTCGCGGGAGGTGGACTGGTCGGCGGGGGAGGTGCGGCTGCTGACGGAGGCGGCCGATTGGCCCGAGACGGGGCATCCGCGCCGGGCCGGTGTCTCCGCCTTCGGCGTGAGCGGCACCAATGCGCACACCATCATCGAGCAGGCCCCGGCGGCCGAGGACGAGGCGCAGCCCGCCCCGGCCCCCGCCGACGACCACGGCCCGGCCCCCTGGACGCTCTCCGCCCGGAGCCCGGAAGCCCTGCGCGCCCAGGCCGATCGGCTGCGGTCGTATCTGGTCGAGCGTGCCGAGTTGGGCGTGCTGGATGTGGGTTACTCGCTGGTGGCGACCCGTGCGGTGCATGAACACCGTGCGGTGATCGTGGGTGCCGACCGGGCGGAGTTGCTGCGCGGCGTCGAGGCAGTCGCATCCGGAGAGGTTGCCCCGGGGCTGGTTCAGGGTGTCGCGAACGCGTCCGGTCTGCGGGCGTTCCTGTTCTCGGGTCAGGGTGCGCAACGCCTGGGCATGGGACGGGAGTTGTACGAGGCGTTCCCGGTGTTCGCCCGCGCGCTGGACGAGGCGTGCGCGCATCTGGATGTCGTACTTGACCGTCCGCTGAAGGACGTCATGTTCGCGGCGGAGAGCAGTGCGGACGCCGAGCTGTTGGACCGGACCGGGTTCACGCAGCCTGCGTTGTTCGCGGTCGAGGTGGCGTTGTTCCGGCTGTTGGAGCATTGGGGTGTCACCCCGGACGTACTCATCGGTCATTCGGTGGGCGAGGTCGCTGCGGCTCATGTGGCCGGGGTGTTCTCGCTGGAGGACGCGTGCACGTTGATCGCGGCGCGTGGCCGGCTCATGCAGGCGCTGCCCGAGGGCGGCGCGATGGTGGCCGTCCAGGCGTCGGAAGAGGAGCTCGCCGGATCGCTCGTTGGTCGCGCGGCCGAGGTGAGCATCGCGGCCGTCAACGGCCCGACCGCCGTGGTGATCGCCGGCGATGAGGCCGCCGTCCTTGAGATCGCCGGCCAGTGGTCGGAGCAGGGTCGCAAGACCAAGCGGCTGCGGGTCAGCCACGCCTTCCACTCGCCGCGCATGGACGCCATGCTGGACGACTTCCGGAAGGTCGTCGAGGGGCTGTCGTTCGCCCCACCGTCGATCGCACTGGTCTCCAATGTGACCGGTGAGCCAGCGGGCGCGGACGAGGTGTGCTCGGCGGAGTACTGGGTGCGCCACGTACGGCAGGCGGTGCGGTTCGCGGACGGGGTGCGGGCCCTGGAGAAGCTCGGGGTGACCTCGTTCCTGGAGGTGGGCCCGGACGGTGTGCTCACCGCGATGGCGCAGGACTGCCTGATCGCGGGCGGGGCATCGGTCTCGGTCGCGGCACCCGTGCTGCGCAAGGATCGCCCGGAGGTTCAGGCGCTGATGGCGGCGCTGGCCGAACTCCATGTGCAAGGTGTCGAGGTGGGTTGGGAGCAGGTTTTCGCCGGGCGTGGTGCGCGGACGGTGGAGCTGCCGACGTACGCCTTCCAGCGTCAGCGCTTCTGGCTGGAGGGTACGGGCGAAGTCTCGGGCGCCCCCGCCCCCGCCGCCGCGGACTCGGTGGATGCGCGGTTCTGGGACGCGGTGGAGCGCGAGGACCTGGAAACCCTGGCCAAGGCGCTGGACGTCGACGGGAGCGGCTCGCTGGGTGAACTGCTGCCCGCGCTGTCCTCGTACCGCCGTCAGCAGCGCGAGCGGACCACGGTCGACGGCTGGCGCTACCGGATCTCCTGGAAGCCGGTTCCGGAGGTGGCGGCGGGGACGCTGTCGGGCACCTGGCTGCTGGTGGTGCCCACCGGGCTTGCGGACGACGAGCTGACGGAGACGATTTCCCAAGGGCTGGAGAAGTCCGGTGCCCGTGTCGTACCGGTGGCAGTGGACGCAGGAACGGACCGCGATGGGCTCGCCCGGGCACTGCTGGCCGCGGTTGACGGCGAATCCGATGTCCGGGTGTTGTCGTTGCTCGCGTTGGACGAGGAGCCGACGGCCGGGCAGCCGGTGGTCGCTGCCGGACTTGCGCTGACGCTGTGGCTGGTGCAGACCGTGGCGGGGCTGGGCGTGCGCGCCCGGCTGTGGTGCGGTACGCGGGGTGCGGTGTCGGTGGGTCGTTCTGACCGGCTTGCGAGCGCCGTGCAGGCGCAGGTGTGGGGCCTTGGCCGGGTTGCGGGCCTGGAGCATCCGCAGCTCTGGGGTGGGCTCGTCGATCTGCCTGAGGCGTTGGATGAGCGTGCCATGTCGCGGCTGGTCGGGGTGCTGTCCGCGGAGGGTGGCGAGGACGAGACGGCGATCCGGGGCTCCGGCGTGTTCGGCCGACGGCTGGTGCGGGCCTCGGTGGCCGAGGACGCGGCGGGCCGTGGGTCCTGGCAGAGCTCGGGTTCGGTGTTGGTGACCGGTGGTACGGGTGCGTTGGGTGCACATGTGGCGCGTTGGTTGGCGCGTACGGGTGCTGAGCATCTGGTGTTGACCAGCCGTCGTGGGTTGGAGGCCGAGGGTGCCGCCGGTTTGAAGGCGGAGCTTGAGGGTCTGGGCGCCCGGGTGACGGTGGCAGCGTGTGACGCGGCCGACCGGGAGGCTCTGGCGGCGGTGCTGGACGGTATTCCGAGTGAGTTGCCGCTGACTGCCGTGGTGCATACGGCGGGCGTGTTGGACGACGGTGTGGTGGATGCCCTGACGGTGGAGCGGGCGGCCGGCGTGCTGCGTCCGAAGGTGGACGCGACACGGAACCTGCACGAGCTGACCGCCGGGTTGGATCTGTCGGCGTTCGTGTTGTTCTCTTCGGCGGCGGGCACGTTGGGTGGTCCGGGGCAGGGGAGTTACGCGGCGGGCAATGCGTATTTGGACGCGTTGGCGTTGCAGCGGCGTGCGGATGGTCTTCCCGCGACTTCCATTGCCTGGGGCGCCTGGGCCGGCAGCGGTATGGCGGTTGACGGGGAGCTCGAAGAGCAGATGAGGCGGGGCGGTATGGCCCCGATGAACCCGGATCTGGCCATCTCCGCGCTTCAGCGTGCGCTGGACCTGGATGAACCCTTCCTCCTCGTGGCCGATGCCGCCTGGGAGCGGCTCGCGGGCGAGCTGGGAGCGGACCGTACGACAGCGTTGCTGAGCGAGCTGATCGAGACGCAGCGGCCGACGGCATCACTGACGCCTTCCGACCCGGCGGCGACCGAGTCGGCGGTGGCCGAGCTGCGCACCAGCCTGGAGGCGCTGCCTTCGGCGAAGCGTCAGCGCCAGCTACGCAAGCTCGTGCGCCAGCACGTCGCCGCGGTCCTGGCGCACACGGCCCCGGACGCCATCGAGAATGATCGGTCGTTCACAGAGCTGGGATTCGACTCGCTGACGGCCGTTCAGCTACGCAACCGGCTGGGTGCGATCACCGGCCTGGAGCTGCCGACCACGTTGGCATTCGACTACCCGAACCTCATCGCCCTGGCCGAGCACCTGGAAGCGGGCATGTTCCCGCAAGGTGGTGGGGCTGAGCAGAACGACTCGGAAGAGGACCGGATACGCGAGGCGTTGGTTTCCCTCCCGCTCGCGCGTTTCCGTGAAGCCGGACTCATGGACGCCCTGCTCGAACTCGCTCAGATATCGGAGAGCGGTTCTGATTCGGCGCCGCAAGAAGAAGAACTGAGTAGCGCGGTCGACACGATGGATGTCGATGACCTCGTCCAGAGGGCTCTGGGCGGCGCTGACCTTTGATGTTGTTGGAAGTGTGGAGCTACTGATGGCTACGTCCTCCGAAAAAGTTGTCGAAGCGCTGCGCGCCTCTCTGCGGGAAAACGACCGCCTCAAGCTACAGAACCAGCGTCTGGTCGCGGCCTCGAAAGAGCCCATTGCCATCGTCGGTATGAGCTGTCGTTTCCCCGGGGGCGTGCGCACCCCCGAGCAGCTTTGGCAACTCGTCGTGGATGGCGTCGATGCCATCTCCGAGTTCCCGACCGATCGCGGTTGGGAGAACGAGACGCTGTACCACCCCGACCCGGACAACTCGGGGACGAGCTACACCCGTGAGGGCGGCTTCCTCTACGACGCCGACGAGTTCGACCCGCAGTTCTTCGGGATGTCTCCGCGTGAGGCGCTGGCGACCGATCCACAGCAGCGGCTGCTGCTGGAAGCCGCGTGGGAGGCGTTCGAGCGGACCGGCATCGACCCCGTCTCCCTGCGCAGCAGGCCGGTCGGGGTCTTCGTCGGCACGAGCGGCCTGGACTACGCGACCCATCTCTATGAGGTGGGAGGCGAACTTGAGGGCTATCTGACGGGTAGTGCGGCCAGCGTGGTGTCTGGCCGCATCTCCTACACCTTCGGCCTTGAGGGGCCGGCGGTGACGGTGGACACGGCGTGTTCCTCGTCGCTGGTCGCGCTGCATCTCGCAGTGCAGGCACTGCGCCAGGGCGAGTGTGAACTGGCCCTGGCCGGTGGCGTATCGATCATGTCGTCGCCAGGTTCGTTCATCGAGTTCAGCCGGCAGCGTGGGCTGGCGGTCGATGGCCGGTGCAAGCCGTTCGCGGAGGGTGCGGACGGTACGGGTTGGTCCGAGGGTGTGGGCCTGCTCCTGGTGGAGCGGCTGTCGGACGCGCGGAAGAACGGCCACCCGGTGCTGGCGATCGTGCGTGGTTCGGCGGTCAACCAGGACGGTGCGTCCAATGGTCTGACGGCGCCCAACGGTCCGTCGCAGCAGCGGGTCATCCGCCAGGCCCTGGCCAGCGCGGGACTGTCGGCCACCGAGGTAGACGCGGTGGAGGCGCACGGTACGGGTACCACGTTGGGTGACCCGATCGAGGCACAGGCGCTGCTGGCCACCTATGGGCAGGGGCGGGCCGAGGAGCAGCCGCTGTGGCTGGGGGCCATCAAGTCGAACATCGGACACACCCAGGCCGCCGCCGGTGTCGCGGGAATCATCAAGATGGTGATGGCCATGCGGCACGGCGTCCTGCCGAAGATCCTGCATGTGGATGAGCCGTCGAGTCAGGTGGACTGGTCGGCGGGTGAGGTACGGCTGCTGACGGAAGCCACCGAGTGGCCCGAGACCGGGCAGCCGCGCCGGGCGGGCATCTCCTCGTTCGGGCTGAGCGGGACCAACGCCCACACCATCATCGAGCAGGCCCCGGAGGCCAACGTCGATGAACAACAGGAGGCAACCGCCCCCCAGACCGACGCGGCGAAGCAGCCTGCTGTCCTGCCGTGGCTGGTGTCCGCCAGGAGCACGGAGGGGCTGAGCGCCCAGGCGGGCCAGCTCCACGCCCACATGAGTGCGCATCCGGAGTTGTCGCCGGCCGATATGGCCTTTTCCCTGGCCACGACCCGTTCGGTCTTCGAGCACCGCGCGGCCGTGGTCGCCGAGGATCGCGATGGCCTCCTCCGCGGTCTGGAGGCTCTGGCCAACGGCGAGAACGCGGCTCAGGTCGTCCAGGGTGTGGCACGGATCGAGGACACCCTCGCGTTCCTGTTCTCGGGTCAGGGTGCGCAACGCCTGGGTATGGGGCGGGAGTTGTACGAGGCATACCCGGTGTTCGCCCGTGCGCTGGACGAGGCGTGTGCCCGGCTTGATGTGCTGCTGGAGCGTCCGCTGAAGGACGTGATGTTCGCGGCGGAGGGTGGCGCGGATGCCGAGCTGCTGAATCAGACGGCGTTTACGCAGCCTGCGTTGTTCGCGGTTGAGGTGGCGTTGTTCCGGTTGTTGGAGCACTGGGGTGTCACCCCGGATGTGCTGATCGGGCATTCGGTTGGTGAGATTGCTGCCGCGCATGTGGCGGGGGTGTTCTCGCTTCAGGACGCGTGCACGCTGATCGCGGCGCGTGGCCGGTTGATGCAGGCCCTGCCGGCCGGTGGCGCGATGGTGGCCATCCAGGCGTCCGAGGAGGAGATCGCCGGATCGCTCGCCGGTCGTGAGGCTGAGGTGAGCATCGCGGCCGTGAACGGTCCGACCGCCGTGGTCATCGCCGGTGACGAGGCTGCCGTAGAGGAGATCGCGGCACAGTGGTCGGAGCAGGGCCGTAAGACCAGCCGGCTGCGGGTTAGCCACGCGTTCCACTCGCCGCGCATGGACGCGATGCTGGACGACTTCCGCAAGGTTGTCGAGGGGCTGTCGTTCGCCTCGCCCAACATCGATCTCGTCTCCAATGTCACCGGCAAGCTGGCGGACGCGGAGGTGTGCTCGCCGGAGTACTGGGTGCGCCACGTCCGGGAGGCGGTGCGGTTCGCGGACGGTGTGCGGACGCTCGACGCACAGGGTGTGACCACCTTCCTGGAGGTGGGTCCCGACGGTGTGCTCTCGGCGATGGCGCAGGATTGCCTGGCAGAACGGGCCGAGCCCGGCTCGGCACCCGTGGTCGTGCCGGTGCTGCGCAAGGACCGCTCGGAGGCCGTCGCGCTGACCACGGCGCTGGCTCGGCTGCATGTTCACGGCTCCGTTGTCGACTGGGGGCCGGCGTTCGACGGTCTCGAAGCTCGCCGGGTCGACCTGCCGACCTACCCGTTCCAGCGGCAGCGCTACTGGATCGAGAAGTCCGCCGACGGTTCATCCGGTGTTGACGCCGGCATCCGGGACGAGGTGGACGCGTGGTTCTGGCAGGCCGTGGAGCGCGAGGACCTCGCATCGCTCGCCAAGACGCTCGACTTCGACGACGAGGCGACGCTGGGCGCGGTGCTGCCCGCGCTTTCGGCGTACCGGCGCAGCAGCCGTGACCAGTCGACCATTGACAGTTGGCGTTATCGGGTGTCGTGGAAGCCCGTCTCGGATGTGGCCGGTGGGTCGTTGTCGGGGACGTGGCTGGTGGTGGTTCCCGAGTCCCGTGCCGAGGACGAATTGGTGGCGGGGGTTGTTTCGGGGCTTGAGTGGCACGGTGCCGATGTGGTGTCGCTGGTGGTGGGTGAGGGGGATCTTGAGTCCGGGGTGTTGAGTGGGCGGTTGCGTGAAGTTCTCGCGGCTGTGCCTGAGGTGGGTGGTGTGTTGTCGCTGCTTGCTTTGGATGAGGGGTCGTGCTCGGGGTATCCGGGGTTGTCGGCTGGTTTTGCTTCGACGTTGGTGTTGGTGCAGGCGTTGGTCGAGGTGGATGCCGAGGGTTTGTTGTGGTGTGTGTCGCGGGGTGCGGTGTCGGTGGGTCGTTCGGATCGGCTTGCGAGTGCTGTGCAGTCGCAGGTGTGGGGTCTGGGTCGGGTGGTGGGGTTGGAGCACTCGGGGTTGTGGGGTGGTCTGGTTGATCTGCCTGAGGTGTTGGATGAGCGTGCGGTTGCGCGGTTGGTGGGTGTGCTGTCTGGCGGGGCCGGTGAGGCTGCCGAGGACCAGGTTGCGGTGCGTGGCTCTGGTGTGTTCGTACGTCGTCTGGCTCGGTCGGCGGCGCCTGTAGTCGAGGTGGCGTCGTGGCAGGCACGTGGCACGGTGTTGGTGACGGGTGGTACGGGTGCGTTGGGTGGTCGGGTGGCTCGTTGGGCTGTTGGGCAGGGTGCGGAGCATGTGGTGTTGACCAGCCGTCGGGGCCTTGCGGCGCCGGGCGCTGAGGCGCTGCGTGCGGAACTCGAAGCGCTGGGTGCCGGGGTGACGGTGGCGGCGTGCGATGTGTCTGACCGGGAGGCGCTGGCCGGTGTGCTGGAGGCGGTTCCGGAGGAGTTTCCGCTGCGGGCTGTTTTCCATGCGGCGGGTGTGGAGCAGGCGGCGGAGCTTGTGGGGATGGGGCTGGCCGATGCTGCTGGTGTGATCTCCGGCAAGGTGGCCGGCGCTGTCAACCTGGATGCGCTGTTGGGTGATCGTGAGCTGGACGCCTTTGTGGTGTTCTCGTCGATCGCGGGTGTGTGGGGCAGTGGTGGTCAGGCTGCTTATAGTGCGGCGAACGCTTATCTGGATGCGTTGGTGGAGGAGCGTCGGGGTCGGGGTGTTGCTGGTACGGCGGTGGCCTGGGGGCCGTGGGCCGAAGGCGGCATGGCCACTTCGGAGGGGATGGAAGGGGAGCTTGTCCGCCGTGGCCTGGCGGTCATACCTCCGACGCTGGCCCTTGCCGCGTTGCAGGGGGCGATCGCGGGTGATGAGGGTGTGGTGACGGTCGCCGATGTGGACTGGGAGCGGTTCGCCCCCTTGTTCACTCTGGAGCGGCCGAGCCCGTTGCTCGCCGACCTGCCCGAGGTGCGGAGGGCACTCGACGCCGCGAGTTCGTCCGACCAGACAGGCGAGGCAGCGACGGGTCTGCGGGCGCGCCTGGCAGGCTTGACCGAGGCCGAGATCGACCGGGCTCTGCTTGACCTGGTGCGTGGTCAGGCCGCGGCGGCGCTCGGTTTTGCGGGTGCGGAGGCCGTTGAGCCGGGTCGGGCGTTCAAGGAGTTGGGTTTTGACTCGCTCACTGCGGTGGAGTTCCGTAACCGGTTGAACGCGGAGACGGGGTTGGTGTTGCCGGCCACGTTGGTCTTCGACTACCCGAGTTCTGTGGTGTTGGCCGGTCATCTGCGTGCCGAGGTGTTGGGTGCACAGGGGGCGGTGGCTGTGCCTTCGGCGGTGGTGGTCCCGGTCGATGACGACCCGATCGCGATCGTCGGGATGAGCTGCCGCTTCCCGGGCGGCGTCGGAAGCCCCGAGGACCTGTGGCGGCTCGTGGCCGCTGGTGGTGACGCCATCTCCGACTTCCCGTCCAACCGTGGGTGGGACGTGGACGGGATGTATGACCCCGACCCGGAGCGTCTGGGCACGTTCTACGCGCGCGAAGGTGGCTTCCTGCACAACGGTGGCGAGTTCGACGCGGGCTTCTTCGGGATCTCGCCGCGTGAGGCGCTCGCCATGGACCCGCAGCAGCGGCTGCTCCTGGAGACCTCGTGGGAGGTCTTCGAGCGGGCCGGTATCGCTCCCACCTCCGTACGCGGCAACCAGATCGGCGTCTACGTCGGCGCCGCGACCTCGGGCTACGGAGTCGGGCACGACGGTGCGGCCGGGGAACTCGAAGGACAGATCCTGACCGGCAACGCGACCTCGGTCGTGTCAGGCCGTATCTCGTACACGTTGGGTCTTGAGGGGCCGGCGGTGACGGTGGACACGGCGTGTTCGTCGTCGCTGGTGGCGCTGCATCTGGCGGTGCAGGCGCTGCGTCAGGGTGAGTGTGACCTTGCTCTTGCCGGTGGTGCCACGGTGATGGCGACGCCGGGTGCGTTCGTGGAGTTCAGCCGGCAGCGTGGGTTGGCTCCCGACGGCCGCTGCAAGCCGTTCGCGGATGCCGCGGACGGTACGGGCTGGTCCGAGGGTGTCGGCATGCTCCTGGTGGAGCGGTTGTCCGACGCCCGACGCAATGGCCACGAGGTGCTGGCGGTCGTGCGTGGTTCGGCGGTCAACCAGGACGGTGCGTCGAATGGTCTGACGGCGCCGAACGGTCCGTCCCAGCAGCGGGTGATCCGGCAGGCCCTCGCCAACGCCGGGGTCTCGGCCGCCGATGTGGACGTGGTGGAGGCGCACGGTACGGGTACGTCGTTGGGTGACCCGATCGAGGCGCAGGCGCTGTTGGCCACGTACGGCCGGGAGCGTCCCGAGGGCCGGCCGTTGTGGCTGGGTTCGCTCAAGTCGAACCTTGGCCACACGCAGGCGGCGGCGGGTGTCGCGGGCATCATCAAGATGGTGATGGCGATGCGGCATGGTGTGTTGCCGCAGACCCTGCACGTGGATGAGCCGTCGAGCCAGGTGGACTGGTCTGCGGGTGAGGTGCGGCTGCTGACGGAGTCCGCTGAGTGGCCGGAGACCGGGCAGCCGCGGCGGGTTGGTGTTTCTGCCTTCGGTGTGAGTGGCACCAACGCGCACACCATCATCGAGCAGGCCCCGCCGGTCGAGGACGAGGCGCAGCCCGCCCCGGCGGCCCCGGTCGAGGACCACGGCACCGTGCCCTGGGCGCTTTCCGCCAGGAGTGCGGAGGCTCTGCGTGCCCAGGCCGAGCGGCTGCGGGCCCACCTGATCGACGAGGCCGAGCTGGGTGTGCTGGATGTGGGTTACTCGCTGGTGGCGACCCGTGCGGTGCATGAACACCGTGCGGTGATCGTGGGCGCCGACCGTGCGGAGTTGTTGCGCGGCATCGAGGCCGTCGCGGCCGGTGAAATGGCCCCCGGAGCGGTTCAGGGTGTCGCGAACGCATCGGGAGTGATGGCGTTCCTGTTCTCGGGTCAGGGTGCGCAACGCCTGGGTATGGGGCGGGAGTTGTACGAGGCGTTCCCGGTGTTCGCCCGGGCGCTGGATGAGGTGTGTGCGCACCTGGACGTCGTGCTTGACCGTCCGCTGAAGGACGTGGTGTTCGCGGCGGAGGGCAGTGCGGATGCCGAGCTGTTGAATCAGACGGCGTTTACGCAGCCCGCGTTGTTCGCGGTTGAGGTGGCGTTGTTCCGGTTGTTGGAGCACTGGGGTGTCACCCCGGACGTAGTCATCGGTCACTCCATTGGTGAGATTGCTGCGGCGCAGGTGGCGGGGGTGTTCTCGCTGGAGGACGCGTGCACGCTGGTCGCCGCCCGTGGCCGGTTGATGCAGGCCCTGCCCGAGGGTGGCGCGATGGTCGCCGTCCAGGCGTCCGAGGAGGAGATCGCCGGGTCGCTCGCTGGTCGTGAGGCCGAGGTGAGCATCGCGGCCGTCAACGGCCCGACCGCCGTGGTGATCGCCGGCGACGAGGCC
Source organism: Streptomyces sp. HSW2009 (assembly GCF_040240285.1). NCBI lineage: Bacteria > Bacillati > Actinomycetota > Actinomycetes > Kitasatosporales > Streptomycetaceae > Streptomyces > Streptomyces sp. HSW2009. The sequence continues at coordinate 18,487 of NZ_JBEHZD010000005.1, forward strand.
GCTGTACTGGAGATCGCCGGCCAGTGGTCGGAGCAGGGTCGTAAGACCAGCCGGCTGCGGGTCAGCCACGCCTTCCACTCGCCCCGTATGGACGCGATGCTGGGTGACTTCCGCAAGGTCGTCGAGGGGCTGTCGTTCCAGGCACCGTCGATCGTGCTGGTGTCGAACGTGACGGGCGAGGCGGCGAGCAGCGACGAGGTGTGCTTGCCGGAGTACTGGGTGCGGCATGTGCGGCAGGCGGTCCGGTTCGCGGACGGGGTGCGGGCGCTGGAGAAGCTGGGCGTGACCCGGTTCGTCGAGGTTGGCCCCGACGGTGTGCTGTCCGCCATGGCGCGCGACTGCCTGCGGGTGGAAGCCGGTTCGGCTCCGGTCGTGGCACCCGTGCTGCGCAAGGGCCGCCCGGAGGTTCAGGCGCTGACGGCGGCGCTGGCCGAACTCCATGTGCACGGTGTTGAGGTCGACTGGGAGCAGGTCTTCGCCGGGCGTGGTGCGCGGACGGTGGAGTTGCCGACGTACGCCTTCCAGCGTCAGCGCTTCTGGCTGGAGGACGGTGCGCAGGCTTCGAGCGGGTCTGCCGCGGACTCGGTGGATGCGCGGTTCTGGGAAGCGGTCGAGCGCGAGGACCTGGAGACCCTGGCCAAGGCGCTGGACGTCGACGGGAGCGGTTCGCTGGGTGAACTGCTGCCCGCGCTGTCTTCGTACCGCCGTCAGCAGCGTGACCAGGCCACGGTCGACGGCTGGCGCTACCGGGTCTCCTGGAAGCCGGTCCCGGAGGTGGTGGCGGGGGCGCTGTCGGGTACCTGGCTGCTGGTGGTGCCTGCCGGGCTCGCGGACAGCGAGCTCGCCGTCACGATCACGCAGGGGCTGGAGAAGTCCGGCGCCCGCGTCGTACCGGTGTCGGTCGACGGGGACACGGACCGCGATGGGCTCGCCGAGGTGCTGCGCGGTGCGCTCGGCGACGAGTCCGACGCGCGGGTGTTGTCGTTGCTCGCGTTGGACGAGGAGCCGACGGCCGGGCAGCCGGTGGTCGCTGCCGGGCTCGCGCTGACGCTGCGGCTGGTGCAGGCCGCGGCAGGGTTGGACGTGGGCCTTCGGCTGTGGTGTGCCTCGCGGGGTGCGGTGTCGGTGGGTCGTTCCGACCGGCTCGCGAGCGCCGTGCAGGCGCAGGTGTGGGGCCTTGGCCGGGTGGCGGCGCTGGAGCATCCGCAGCTCTGGGGTGGGCTCGTCGATCTGCCTGAGGCGTTGGACGAGCGTGCCGTGTCGCGGCTGGTCGGGGTGCTGTCCGCGGAGGGTGGCGAGGACGAGACAGCGATCCGGGGCTCCGGCGTGTTCGGCCGACGGCTGGTGCGTACGGCGTCGACGGGCGGCGAGGCATGGCGGCCGAGCGGCTCGGTGCTGATCACCGGTGGTACGGGTGCGCTGGGCGCACATGTGGCGCGCTGGGCGGTGCGTGCGGGCGCCGAGCATGTGGTGCTGACCAGTCGTCGAGGGCTCGCGGCTGAGGGTGTCTCCGAGCTGAGGGCGGAGCTGGAAGAGCTCGGTGCTGCCGTGTCGGTGGTGGCCTGTGACGCCTCCGATCGGGATGCGCTGGTCGAGGTGCTGGCGGGGATTCCCGAGCGCTTCCCGCTGCGCGGTGTGGTGCACGCGGCCGGTGTGCTGGATGACGGCGTCCTGGACGGTCTGACTGTCGATCAGCTCGCCGGAGTGCTGGGGGCGAAGGTTGAGGGCGCGCGGCTGCTGCACGAGCTGACGGCCGACCTGGAACTGGACGCGTTTGTGCTGTTCTCGTCGTTCGCCGGTGTGGTGGGCGGCGCCGGGCAGGGTGCGTACGCGGCGGCGAACGCGTATCTGGACGCGCTGGCCGTGGAGCGCCGTGGCGCCGGTCTTCCCGGTACAGCGGTGGCCTGGGGACCGTGGGCCGAATCCGGTATGGCCGCGACCGGCCGCGCCGGGGATCGGGTACGTGGTGGCGCGGTGTCCGCGATGGCCCCGGCGCTGGCGGTGGACGCGCTGAGCTGGGCCGCCGGCCAAGAAGAGGCGTCGCTCGTCGTCGCGGACGTCGACTGGGAGCGCCTGGCCCCGTCGTTGGCCGCCGCGCAAGGCGGCACTCTCGTCAGCGACATCCCCGAGGCGCACAAGCACCTGGTCACGGACGACGGCGGCGCCGGTACGGAGGCGGCCACCTTCGCCGGGAAGCTCGCCGGACTGGCGGCGGCCGAACGCAACGAGGCCGTGCTGGACCTGGTCCGCGGCCAAGCGGCCTCGGTGCTCGGCCACACCTCGGCGGACTCGATCGAGCCCGGCCGTGCCTTCCGCGACCTCGGGTTCGACTCCCTCACGGCGGTCGAACTGCGCAACCGGCTGGACCTCGCGACCGGCCTGCGCCTCCCGGCGACGCTCGTCTTCGACTACCCGACCGCCGCCGAACTGGCCGACTACCTGGACGCCGAGGCGTTCGGCACGGCCCCATCGGCCCTCGACACCGCCCAGCCGAACGCGGTGGCCGTGGACCAGGACCCCATCGCGATCGTGGCGATGAGCTGCCACTTCCCCGGCGACGTCCACACACCGGAGGACCTGTGGCGGCTGGTGGCCGAAGGCGCCGACGCCATCTCCGCATTCCCCACCGACCGCGGTTGGGACCTCGACGGGCTGTACGACCCCGACCCCGAGCGGCTCGGCACGTCCTACGCCCGCGAGGGCGGCTTCCTCTACGGCGCCCCGCAATTCGACGCCAGGTTCTTCGGGATCTCGCCGCGCGAGGCGCTGGCCATGGACCCGCAGCAGCGGCTGCTCCTGGAGAGCTCGTGGGAGGCGTTCGAGCGCGCCGGCATCGCTCCCGAGTCGCTGAAGGGCACTCGGGCGGGTGTGTTCGTCGGGACGAACGGCCAGGACTACGCCGGATTGTGGGTGGACTCCCAGGGCGACCTCGAAGGCCACTTGGGCACGGGCAGTGCGGCCAGCGTGGTGTCGGGCCGTATCTCTTACACCTTCGGTCTTGAGGGGCCGGCGGTGACGGTGGACACGGCGTGTTCGTCGTCACTGGTGGCGCTCCACATGGCGGTGCAGGCGCTGCGCCAGGGCGAGTGCGACCTGGCGCTTGCCGGTGGTGTGTCGGTCATGTCGACACCCAGTGGCTTTGTGGAGTTCAGCCGGCAGCGTGGGTTGGCTCCCGATGGCCGCTGCAAGCCGTTCGCGGACGCCGCGGATGGCACGGGCTGGTCCGAGGGTGTGGGCCTGCTGCTCGTGGAGCGGCTGTCGGATGCGCGGAAGAACGGCCACCCGGCGCTGGCGGTGGTCCGCGGCAGTGCGATCAACCAGGACGGTGCGTCGAATGGTCTGACGGCGCCGAACGGTCCGTCGCAGCAGCGGGTGATCCGGCAGGCGCTGGCGAGTGCCCGTCTGTCAGCGGCCGAGGTGGACGCGGTGGAGGCGCACGGTACGGGTACGACGCTGGGTGACCCGATCGAGGCGCAGGCGCTGCTGGCCACGTACGGCCAGGAGCGCTCCGAGGGCCAGCCGCTGTGGCTGGGGGCCATCAAGTCGAACATCGGGCACACCCAGGCGGCGGCCGGTGTCGCGGGAATCATCAAGATGGTGATGGCGATGCGCGAGGGTGTGTTGCCGAAGATCCTCCACCTGGATGAGCCGTCGCGGGAGGTGGATTGGTCGGCGGGTGAGGTGCGTCCGCTGACCGAGGCCACCGCATGGCCGGAGACCGGCCGTCCGCGCCGGGTGGGCATCTCCTCGTTCGGGCTCAGTGGGACCAACGCCCACACCATCATCGAGCAGGCGCCGGAGGCCGGGCAGCCCGCGGCTGCGGACGCTGTGGCCTCCCCTTCCACTCCGGTTGCCGCCTCCGCGACCGTCGGGTCCTCGGCAGTGGTGCCGTGGCTGGTCTCGGCCAAGAGCCAGGAGGCGCTGCGGGCACAGGCCGGGCGGCTCGCCGCGCATGTGGCGGCCCGGGGCGACCTCGGCGTGCTGGATGTGGGGTACTCGCTGGCGACCAGGTCGGTGTTCGAGCACCGTGCCGTGCTGGTAGGCCAGGACCGGGAAGCCCTGCTGCGTGGTCTTGAGGCCGTGGCCGGGAGCGGAATCGCTTCCGGGGTGGTCCAGGGGCAGGCGGTGTCGGGCGGCAAGACGGCGTTCCTGTTCTCGGGTCAGGGTGCGCAACGCCTCGGTATGGGGCGGGAGTTGTACGGGGCGTTCCCGGTGTTCGCCCGTGCTTTGGATGCGGTGTGTGCCCGGCTTGATGTGCTGCTGGAGCGTCCGCTGAAGGACGTGATGTTCGCGGCGGAGGGTGGTGCGGATGCCGAGCTGCTGAATCAGACGGCGTTTACGCAGCCTGCGCTGTTCGCGGTTGAGGTGGCGTTGTTCCGGTTGTTGGAGCACTGGGGTGTCACCCCCGATGTGGTGATGGGTCACTCCATTGGTGAGATTGCTGCGGCGCATGTGGCGGGGGTGTTCTCGCTTGAGGACGCGTGCACGTTGGTCGCCGCCCGCGGTCGGCTGATGCAGGCGCTGCCCGAGGGTGGCGCGATGGTCGCGATCCAGGCGTCGGAGGAGGAGATCGTCGGATCGCTCGCTGGTCGTGAGGCCGAGGTGAGCATCGCGGCGGTCAACGGACCAACCGCCGTGGTGATCGCCGGGCACACGCAGGCGGTCCAGGAGGTGGCGGACACCTGGACGGCGAAGGGACGAAAGACTAGGTGTTTGCGGGTCTCACATGCGTTTCACTCTTACCTCATGGACAGTATGTTGGACGAGTTCGGCCGAGTGGTCCGTGAGGTCTCTCTTGAACCGCCGACCATGACGCTGGTGTCCAATGTCACTGGCGGGTTGGTCTCGGAGGGGGAGACGTCTTCTCCGGATTACTGGGTCCGACATGTACGTGAGGCAGTTCGGTTCGCTGATGGGGTTCGTTCGCTTAAGGCGTTGGGCGTGACAAGGTTCTTGGAAGTTGGTCCAGACGGTGTGCTCACCGCCATGGCACAGGACTGCCTTGCGGAAAACGCCGAGGGCACCTCGGCGGCGATTCTGGTCCCGGTGCTGCGTAAAGAACGACCCGAAGCAGGGGCTTTGATGACGGCGCTTGCCGAACTGCATGCACACGGTGCCACGGTGGGCTGGGAATCGATATTCGCCGGACACGGTGCCGGCAAGGTGGAGCTGCCCACATACGCGTTTCAGCGTGAACGGTTCTGGCCTGAGGCATCCGCGTCCGGCAGCGGCCGGAATTCCGGTTCGACGGCCGCGGACTCGGTGGACGCGCGATTCTGGGAAGCGGTCGAGCGCGAGGATCTCGAAGCACTCGCCCGGGCACTCGACGTCGATGGCAACGCACCGCTGAGTACGGTGATGCCCGCGCTGTCCGCATATCACCGGAGCAACCGCCAACAATCCACGATCGATGGTTGGCGTTATCGGGTGTCGTGGAAGCCCGTCTCGGATGTGGCCGGTGGGTCGTTGTCGGGGACGTGGCTGGTGGTGGTTCCCGAGTCCCGTGCCGAGGACGAATTGGTGGCGGGGGTTGCTTCGGGGCTTGAGCGGCACGGCGCCGATGTGGTGTCGCTGGTGGTGGGTGAGGGGGATCTTGAGTCCGGGGTGCTGAGTGGGCGGCTGCGTGAAGTTCTCGCGGCTGTGCCTGAGGTGGGTGGCGTGTTGTCGCTGCTTGCTCTGGATGAGGGGTCGTGCCCGGGGTATCCGGAGTTGTCGGCTGGTTTTGCTTCGACGTTGACGTTGGTGCAGGCGTTGGCCGAGGTGGATGCCGAGGGTCTGTTGTGGTGTGTGTCGCGGGGTGCGGTGTCGGTGGGCCGTTCGGATCGGCTGGTGAGTGCCGCGCAGTCGCAGGTGTGGGGCTTGGGTCGGGTGGTGGGGTTGGAGCACTCAGAGCTGTGGGGTGGTCTGGTTGACCTGCCTGAGGTGCTGGATGAGCGTGCGGTAGCGCGGTTGGTGGGTGTGCTGGCCGGCGGGGCCGGTGAGGCTGCCGAGGACCAGGTTGCGGTGCGTGGCTCTGGTGTGTTCGTACGTCGTCTGGCTCGGTCGGCGGCGCCTGCCGCGGACGTGGCGTCGTGGCAGGCACGTGGCACGGTGCTGGTGACTGGTGGTACGGGTGCGCTGGGTGGCCGGGTCGCTCGTTGGGCTGTCGGGCAGGGTGCGGAGCATGTGGTGTTGACCAGCCGTCGGGGCCTTGCGGCGCCGGGCGCTGAGGCGCTGCGTGCGGAACTCGAAGCGCTGGGTGCCGGGGTGACGGTGGCGGCGTGCGACGTGGCCGATCGTGAGCAGTTGGCGACGGTGCTGGAGGCGGTTCCGGCGGAGTTTCCGCTGCGGGCTGTTTTCCATGCGGCGGGTGTGGAGCAGGCGGCGGAGCTTGCGGGGATGGGGCTGGCCGATGCTGCTGGTGTGATCTCCGGCAAGGTGGCCGGTGCCGTCAACCTGGACGCGTTGCTGGGCGATCGTGAGCTGGACGCCTTTGTGGTGTTTTCGTCGATCGCGGGTGTGTGGGGTAGTGGTGGTCAGGCTGCTTATGGTGCGGCGAACGCTTATTTGGATGCGTTGGTGGAGGAGCGTCGGGGTCGGGGTCTTGCTGGTACGGCGGTGGCCTGGGGGCCGTGGGCCGAAGGCGGCATGGCGGCCGGCGACGGCGGCGATCAGTTGGCCCGTCGTGGTCTGCCCGCGATGGCGCCCGGTCTGGCTCTTGCCGCGTTGCAGGGGGCGATTGCGGGTGATGACGGTGTGCTGACGGTCGCCGATGTGGACTGGGAGCGGTTCGCGCCCGCGTTCACGATCGGGCGGCCCAGCCCGCTCCTGGGTGAACTGCCCGAGGTCGCATCGGCCCTGGAACAGGCCCATGCAGCCGAGGAGAGCCACGCCGAAGGCGGATCGCGTCTGAGGGAAAGGCTCCTCGCGCTGGCCCCGGGTGAGCGGCAGCGCGCCGTACTCGACCTGGTGCGCGGTCACGCGGCGGCGGTTCTCGGATTCTCCGGTATGGAAGGCGTGGAATCTGACCGAGCCTTCAAGGAGTTGGGTTTCGACTCGCTCACGGCGGTCGAGTTCCGAAACCGGCTGAACTCGGACACCGGGCTGCGGCTGCCCACCACACTGGTCTTCGACTACCCCAACGCAAAGGCTCTGGCAGAGCAGGTAAGGGCGGGTGTCCTGCCCGACGAAGGGGTATCCGCCACTCCGCTGATCGCGGATCTGGAAAAACTTGAGGCATCACTTTCCACGGCTGAGCCGGACAATGCCGAGCGAATGGCCATCGCGACCCGACTCCAAGTACTCCTCGCCAGGCTGAATGGCGACGAAGGCGGAGCGAAGGACGCTGAGAGCATCACGGAGCGGCTTGACGGAGCATCCGACGATGATCTCTTCGATTTCATCGAGAACGAGCTCAGCTAAAACGTAAGCGCCGAGGTGCAGTTCTCTGGCCTCCTTTCATTCTTCAGTCTTCTTTGACTCGTAACAGGCAAGGGTTTCATGGTGAACGAAGATAGGCTTCGGGACTACCTCAAACGGGTAACGGCTGATCTGCACCAAGCGCGCCAACGCCTGCGCGAGCTGGAGGCAGGAGAGCAGGAGCCTATCGCGATCGTGGCGATGAGCTGCCGATTCCCGGGGGGAGTGGGAAGCCCCGAGGATTTGTGGCAGTTGGTGGCCGGCGGCGGTGATGCCATTTCCGATTTCCCGTCCAATCGCGGATGGGACGTGGACGGGATGTACGACCCCGATCCTGAGAGTTCGGGGACGTTCTACTCCCGCGAGGGTGGCTTCCTGCACGACGCGGGCGAGTTCGACGCGGGCTTCTTCGGGATCTCGCCGCGTGAGGCGCTCGCCATGGACCCGCAGCAGCGACTGCTCCTGGAGACCTCGTGGGAGGTCTTCGAGCGGGCGGGCATCGCTCCGGGGTCGGTGAAGGGCCGGCGCGGCGGTGTGTTCGTGGGAGCCGCCACCTCGGGTTACGGGGCGGACATCGACGGTTTCCCCGAGGAGGTTGAAGGCCACCTGCTGACCGGTACGGCGACTTCGGTCGTATCGGGCCGTATCTCGTACACGTTGGGTCTTGAGGGGCCGGCGGTGACGGTGGATACGGCGTGTTCGTCGTCGCTGGTGGCGCTGCATCTGGCGGTGCAGGCGCTGCGTCAGGGTGAGTGTGACCTTGCTCTTGCCGGTGGTGCCACGGTGATGGCGACGCCCGGCGCTTTCGTGGAGTTCAGCCGGCAGCGCGGGCTGGCCCCCGACGGCCGCTGCAAGCCGTACGCGGATGCCGCGGACGGTACGGGCTGGTCCGAGGGTGTGGGCATGCTCCTGGTGGAGCGGCTGTCGGACGCGCGGAAGAAGGGCCACCCGATCCTGGCGGTGGTGCGCGGCTCCGCCGTCAACCAGGACGGTGCGTCGAATGGTCTGACGGCGCCCAACGGCCCGTCCCAGCAGCGGGTCATCCGCGACGCGCTGGCGAGTGCCCGGCTGTCGGCCGCCGATGTGGACGTGGTCGAGGGCCACGGGACCGGTACGTCGTTGGGTGACCCGATCGAGGCGCAGGCGCTGTTGGCCACGTACGGCCGGGAGCGTCCCGAGGGCCGGCCGTTGTGGCTGGGTTCGCTCAAGTCGAACCTTGGCCACACGCAGGCGGCGGCGGGTGTCGCGGGAATCATCAAGATGGTGATGGCGATGCGGCATGGTGTGTTGCCGCAGACCCTGCACGTGGATGAGCCGTCGAGCCAGGTGGACTGGTCGGCGGGTGAGGTGCGGCTGCTGACGGAGGCGGCTGAGTGGCCGGAGACCGGGCATCCGCGCCGGGCCGGCGTCTCCGCCTTCGGTGTGAGTGGCACCAACGCGCACACCATCATCGAGCAGGCTCCGCCGGTCGAGAAGGATGAGGCCGAGGAGAGTCCGGCTGCCGGCGTCGACAGTGGCGTGGCGACGTGGGTGCTGTCGGCGCGTGGCGCGGACGCGCTGCGGGCGCAGGCGGTGCGGCTCAGGGCGTTCCTGCTGGAGCAGGTCGACTCCAGTGCCCTGGACGTCGGCCACTCGCTGGTGGCGACGCGGTCGATGTTCGAGCACCGTGCGGTGGTGTCGGGCGCGAGCCGTGCGGAACTCCTCGCCGGACTTGAGGCCGTCGCATCGGGAGAAGCCGCTCCCGGTGTGCTCCAGGGCGTGGCCGGGACGGCCGTCAAGACGGCGTTCCTGTTCTCGGGCCAGGGTGCTCAACGCCTGGGTATGGGGCGGGAGTTGTACGAGGCGTTCCCGGTGTTCGCCCGTGCGCTGGACGAGGTGTGTGCGCACCTGGACGTCGTGCTTGACCGTCCGCTGAAGGACGTGGTGTTCGCGGCGGAGGGCAGTGCGGACGCCGAGCTGCTGGACCGGACGGCGTTTACGCAGCCCGCGTTGTTCGCGGTTGAGGTGGCGTTGTTCCGGTTGTTGGAGCACTGGGGTGTCACCCCGGACGTAGTCATCGGTCACTCCATTGGTGAGATTGCTGCGGCGCAGGTGGCGGGGGTGTTCTCGCTGGAGGACGCGTGCACGCTGGTCGCCGCCCGTGGCCGGTTGATGCAGGCCCTGCCCGAGGGTGGCGCGATGGTTGCCATCCAGGCGTCCGAGGAGGAGATCGCCGGGTCGCTCGCTGGTCGTGAGGCCGAGGTGAGCATCGCGGCCGTCAACGGCCCGACCGCCGTGGTCATCGCCGGTGATGAGGCCGCGGTGCTGGAGATCGCCGGCCAGTGGTCGGAGCAGGGCCGTAAGACCAGCCGGCTGCGGGTCAGCCACGCCTTCCACTCCCCGCGCATGGACGCCATGCTGGACGACTTCCGCCGCGTCGCGCGGGACCTGACCTTCCAGACTCCCACCCTGGCCCTGGTCTCCAACGTCACCGGAGAGCCGGTCGGGGCCGACGACGTCTGTTCCCCCGAGTACTGGGTGCGGCATGTGCGCGCGGCCGTGCGTTTCGCCGACGGCGTGCGCTCCCTCCAGGCCCAGGGCGTCACCGCGTACATCGAGGTGGGCCCCGACGGCGTGCTCTCGGCGATGGCGCGGGACTGCCTGACGGGCGAGGCGGCTTCGGCCCCGGCCGTGGTACCGGTCCTGCGCAAGGGACGCCCCGACGCCCAGGCCCTGACGGCCGCGCTGGCCGAGGCCCATGTGCACGGCGTGACGGTCGACTGGGAGCAGGTCTTCGCCGGGCGCGGTGCGCGGACGGTCGAGCTGCCGACGTACGCCTTCCAGCGTCAGCGCTTCTGGCTGGAGGGTACGGGCGGAGCCTCGGGCGCCCCCGCCGCCGCGGATTCGGTGGATGCGCGGTTCTGGGACGCGGTGGAGCGCGAGGACCTGGAAACCCTGGCCAAGGCGCTGGACGTCGACGGCAGCGGCTCGCTGGGTGAGTTGCTGCCCGCGCTGTCTTCGTACCGCCGTCAGCAGCGCGACCAGGCCACCGTCGACGGCTGGCGCTACCGGATCTCGTGGAAGCCGGTCTCGGAGACCCCCGCGGCCACGCTGTCGGGTACCTGGCTCATGACCGTTCCCGCGTCCGGTGTCGCCGACGCGTTCGCGGACTCGGTGTCCGCCGCACTCCAGCGGCACGGCGCCGATGTCGTTCGTCTGGTGGCGGACGAGGCCGATCTCGCCCCCGGTGCGCTGGCCGGGCGACTGCGTGACATAGCCGCCGAGCCGTCCGGGCTCGGCGGTGTGCTGTCCCTGCTGGGGGCGGACGAGCGACCCTGCACCGAGCACCCCGTGGTCTCGCGCGGCCTCGCGCTGAACCTGACGCTGGTACGCGCCCTGGCCGAGGCTGACATCCGCGCCCGGCTCTGGTGTGCCACCCGGGGTGCCGTGTCGGTGGGCCGTTCCGACCAGCTCACCAGCGCCGTGCAGGCGGAGAGCTGGGGCCTCGGCCGGGTGGCAGCCCTGGAGCACCCCCGGCTCTGGGGCGGTCTGGTCGACCTGCCCGAGACCGTGGACGAGCGCGCCGCCGCGCGACTGGCCTGGGTGCTGTCCGCCGAAGGCGGCGAGGACCAGGTGGCGGTGCGCGGCTCCGGAGCGTACGCCCGGCGCCTGACTCGCGTCACGACCGGCAACGGGTCGGCGGAGCGCGCGTGGCGCCCCCAGGGCTCGGTGCTGATCACCGGCGGCACCGGCGCCCTGGGCGCCCAGGTGGCGCGCTGGGCCGCGCGCCAGGGCGCCGAACACCTGCTGCTGACCAGCCGTCGAGGCCCGTCGGCCGACGGCGTTTCCGAACTCACCGCGGAACTTGAGGCACTCGGCGCCGCAGTGACCGTGGTGGCCTGTGACGCCGCAGACCGGGACGCCCTGGCCGAGGTACTGGCCGCCGTACCGGAGCGGTATCCGCTGACCGCCGTCGTGCACGCGGCGGGCATCCTGGACGACGGCGTGCTCGACGGCCTGACCGTCGGCCAACTCGCCGGGACCCTGGCCGCGAAGGCCGAGGGCGCGCACCATCTGCACGAGCTGACCGCAGAGCTCCCGCTCGACGCGTTCGTGCTGTTCTCCTCGTTCGCCGGTGCCATCGGCGGCGCCGGCCAGGCCGCCTACGCGGCGGCCAACGCCTACCTCGACGCACTGGCACAGCAGCGCCGGGCCCAGGGCCTGGCCGCCACCGCGGTCGCCTGGGGCCCGTGGGCCGAGAGCGGTATGGCCGCCAGCGGCCGAGCCGGGGAGCGGGCGCGCGGCGGGCCACTGCCCCCCATGACTCCCTCGCGGGCCCGGGCCGCGCTGGGCTGGGCCGCCGGCCACGACGAGGCGGCGCTGGTCGTGGCCGACATCGACTGGGCCGGCATGGCCGCCATGCTGAGCGCCGGCCCCAGCACCCTCGTCAGCGACATCCCCGAGGCACGTGAGCTCCTGACCGCCGCGGCCGGCACCACCGGCCAGGTGGGACCGGGTCAGGACCTGCGCGGACAACTGGCCGGACAGTCGGACGAGGAACAGCGCCTCCTCCTGCTCGACCTCGTCCGCACCCATGCGGCCTCGGCACTCGGCCACTCCTCGGCGGACTCGATCGAGCCGGGCCGCGCCTTCCGGGACCTCGGCTTCGACTCCCTCACCGCCATCGAGCTGCGCAACCGGCTCGACCTGGCCACCGGTCTGAGCCTGCCCGCCACCCTCATCTTCGACTACCCGACCGCCGAGGTGCTCGCGGACCAGCTCCGGCAGGAACTGGGCGGAGCGCTCACCGAGGCCGCCACTTCGGCGGTCTCGCACCGCGGGCGGCCGGATGACGACGACCCCATCGCGATCGTGGCGATGAGCTGCCGCTTCCCCGGCGGCGTGGAGAACCCGCAGGACCTGTGGCGACTCCTGGCCGATGGCGGCGACGGCATCGCCGACTTCCCCGGCGACCGGGGCTGGGACGTCGAGGGCCTGTACCACCCGGACCCGGAGCACCAGGGCACGTTCTACGCCCGCGAGGGCGGGTTCCTCTACGGGGCGCCCCAGTTCGACCCCACCTTCTTCGGGATCTCGCCGCGTGAGGCGCTGGCCATGGACCCGCAGCAGCGGCTGCTCCTGGAGACGTCCTGGGAGGCGTTCGAACACGGGGGCGTCAAACCGGCCGCGCTGCGTGGCAGCCGTACCGGTGTGTTCGTCGGCACCAACGGCCAGGACTACTCCGCGATCATGCTCGACGCCGTCGAGGACTTCGGCGGCCATGTGGGTACGGGCAGTGCGGCCAGCGTGGTGTCGGGCCGTATCTCTTACACCTTCGGTCTTGAGGGGCCGGCGGTGACGGTGGACACGGCGTGTTCGTCGTCGCTGGTCGCGCTGCACCTGGCCGCGCAGGCGCTGCGTCAGGGCGAGTGCGATCTGGCGCTCGCCGGTGGTGTGTCGGTCATGTCGACGCCCGGCGCCTTCGTGGAGTTCAGCCGCCAGCGCGGCCTGGCCCCCGACGGCCGCTGCAAGCCGTTCGCGGAGGGCGCGGACGGCACGGGCTGGTCCGAGGGTGTCGGCATGCTGCTCGTGGAGCGGCTGTCGGACGCGCGCAGGAACGGCCACCCGGTGCTGGCAGTGGTCCGTGGCAGTGCGATCAACCAGGACGGTGCGTCGAATGGTCTGACGGCGCCGAACGGTCCGTCGCAGCAGCGGGTGATCCGCCAGGCGCTGGCCAGCGCCGGACTGTCCGCCGCTGAGGTCGACGCGGTCGAGGCGCACGGCACCGGTACGACGCTGGGTGACCCGATCGAGGCACAGGCGCTGCTGGCCACGTACGGCCAGGAACGCCCCGAGGGCCGCCCGCTGCTGCTGGGCGCCATCAAGTCCAACATCGGTCACACCCAGGCCGCCGCGGGCGTGGCCGGTGTCATCAAGATGGTGCTGGCGATGCGGCACGGAGTGCTGCCGCAGACGCTGCACGTGGATGAGCCGTCGAGCCAGGTGGATTGGTCGGCGGGTGAGGTGCGGCTGCTGACGGAGGCGGCCGAGTGGCCCGAGACCGGGCAGCCGCGCCGGGCGGGCATCTCCTCGTTCGGGCTGAGCGGGACCAACGCCCACACCATCATCGAGCAGGCCCCCGAGCTGGCGGAGGCCGCGGCCGCGGAAGCGGCCGGGCCCGGGGCACCGGTGTCGACGGACGTGGTGCCGTGGCTGGTCGCAGGGAAGAGCCGGGAGGCGCTGCGGGCGCAGGCCGAGCGGCTGTACGGGTACGTGGCGGCTCGCGAGGACATCGAGGCGCTGGACGTCGGCCACACGCTGGCGGCCAGGTCGGTGTTCGAGCACCGTGCCGTGCTGGTCGGCGAGGACCGGGAGACCCTGCTGCGTGGCCTGCGGGCCGTCGCGGAGGGCGGCATCGCCTCGGGAGTCGTCCAGGGGCAGGCCGCAACGGGTGGCAGGACGGCGTTCCTGTTCTCGGGTCAGGGCGCGCAACGTCTGGGCATGGGACGGGAGTTGTACGACGCCTACCCGGTGTTCGCCCGCGCGCTGGACGAGGTGTGCGCGCATCTGGACGTCGTGCTTGACCGTCCGTTGAAGGACGTGATGTTCGCGGCGGAGGGTGGCGCGGACGCCGAGCTGCTGAATCAGACGGCGTTTACGCAGCCCGCGTTGTTCGCCATCGAGGTGGCGCTCTACCGGCTGCTGGAGCACTGGGGTGTCACCCCGGATGTGCTGATCGGCCACTCCATTGGTGAGATCGCTGCCGCGCAGGTGGCGGGGGTGTTCTCGCTGGAGGACGCGTGCACGCTGGTCGCCGCCCGCGGCCGGTTGATGCAGGCCCTGCCGGAGGGTGGCGCGATGGTCGCCATCCAGGCGTCGGAGGAGGAGATCGCGGCGTCGCTCGCTGGTCGGGAGGCCGAGGTGAGCATCGCGGCCGTCAACGGTCCGACCGCCGTGGTCATCGCTGGTGACGAGGCCGCCGCAGAGGAGATCGCCGGGCAGTGGTCGGAGCGGGGTCGTAAGACCAGCCGGCTGCGGGTCAGCCACGCCTTCCACTCCCCGCGCATGGACGCCATGCTGGACGACTTCCGTGACGTCGTCACCGGTCTGTCCTTCCAGGCACCGGCCATCGCCCTGGTCTCGAATGTGACGGGCGAGGCGGCGGGCCCCGACGAGGTGTGCGCGCCGGAGTACTGGGTGCGCCATGTCCGGGAGGCCGTCCGGTTCGCCGACGGCATGCGGGCGCTCAGCGCCCAGGGCGTCACCAGGTTCCTGGAGGTCGGCCCCGACGGCGTGCTGTCCGCGATGGCGCGGGACTGCCTGACGCAGGACGGGGCAGCGGCCTCGGCCGTGGTGCCGGTGCTGCGCAAGGACCGCCCCGAGGCCCAGGCGCTGACGACGGCGCTGGCCGAACTCCACGTCCACGGAGCCTCGGTGGAGTGGGAGTCCGTCTTCGCCGGGCGCGGTGCGCGGACGGTCGAGCTGCCGACGTACGCCTTCCAGCGTGAGCGGTACTGGCCCGAGACGTCCCTCTCCCCGAGTGGCCCGGATGCACAGGGCGCCGCCGACTCGGTGGACGCGCGGTTCTGGGAAGCGGTCGAGCGCGAGGACCTCGAAGCGCTCACCGAAGCGCTCGACGTCGACGGCGAGGCGCCGCTGAGTGCGGTGCTGCCCGCGCTGTCCACGTACCACCGCAACAGGCGCGACCGGTCCACGATCGACAACTGGCGCTACCGCGTCGCGTGGAAGCCCGTCTCGGACGTGGCCGGTGGGTCGCTGTCGGGGACGTGGCTGGTGGTGGTTCCGGCGTCGCGCGCCGAGGACGAGTGGGTGACGGAGGCCGTCGCCGGGCTCCGGCGGCACGGCGCCGATGTGGTGCCGCTGGTGGCGGACGAGCACGACCTCGACGCCGGGGCGCTGGGGGAGCGGCTGCGCGCTGCGGTCGCCGACGCACCCGCTGTGGGTGGCGTGTTGTCGCTGCTCGCCCTGGACGAGGAGCCCTGCTCCGAGCACCCCGAACTCCCGGGCGGTCTCGCCCTGACGCTGACCCTGGTGCGGGCCATGGCGGACACGGGCATCGAGGCTTCGCTGTGGTGCGGTACGCGGGGTGCGGTGTCGGTGGGCCGTTCCGAGCGGCTCAGCCGTCCGGCGCAGGCGATGGTGTGGGCGCTGGGCCGGGTGGCCGCTCTGGAGCTGCCGGAGCTGTGGGGCGGTCTGGTCGACCTGCCCGAGGCGCTGGATGAGCGTGCGGTCGCGCGGTTGGTGGGTGTGCTGGCCGGCGGGGCCGGCGAGGACCAGCTTGCGGTGCGCGGCTCCGGTGTGTTCGTACGCCGTCTGACCCGGTCGGCGGCGCCTGCCGCGGACGTGGCGTCGTGGCGGGTACGCGGCACGGTGCTGGTCACCGGCGGTACGGGTGCGCTGGGTGGCCAGGTGGCTCGCTGGCTGGTGGACAACGGTGCCGAGCACCTGGTGTTGACCAGCCGTCGTGGCCTTGAGGCACCAGGTGCGCCCGAGCTGCGTGCGGAACTTCAGGCCCTGGGTGCCCGGGTGACCGTGGCGGCCTGTGATGTGGCTGACCGTGAGCAGTTGGCCGCGGTGCTGGATGCCGTGCCCGCGGAGTATCCGCTGACTGCGGTGGTGCACGCGGCCGGTGCCAACGCGGCGGGACCGCTCGCCGAGACGACGGTGGCCGATGCTGCCGCTGTGATCTCCGGCAAGGTGGCCGGCGCCGTCAACCTGGACGCGTTGCTGGGCGATCGTGAGCTGGACGCCTTTGTGGTGTTCTCGTCGATCGCGGGTGTGTGGGGTAGTGGTGGTCAGGCTGCTTATGGTGCGGCGAACGCTTATCTGGATGCGTTGGTGGAGGAGCGTCGGGGTCGGGGTCTTGCTGGTACGGCGGTGGCCTGGGGGCCGTGGGCCGAAGGCGGCATGGCGGCCGGCGACGGCGGCGACCAGTTGGCCCGTCGTGGTCTGCCCGCGATGGCGCCCGGTCTGGCTCTTGCCGCGTTGCAGGGGGCGATCGCGGGTGATGAGGGTGTGCTGACGGTCGCCGATGTGGACTGGGAGCGGTTCGCGCCCGCGTTCACGATCGGACGGCCCAGCCCGCTCCTGGGTGAACTGCCCGAGGTCGTATCGGCCCTGGAGCAGGCCCGCGCCGCCGAGGAGAGCCACGCCGCAGGCGGATCGGCCCTGCGGGCGCGCCTGGCAGGGCTGACCGAGGCCGAGATCGACCGGACCCTGCTCGACCTGGTGCGTGCTCACGCTGCCGCGGTGCTCGGTTTTGCGGGTGCGGAGGTTGTTGAGCCGGGTCGGGCGTTCAAGGAGCTGGGCTTCGACTCGCTCACTGCGGTGGAGTTCCGTAACCGGTTGAACGCGGAGACGGGGTTGGTGCTGCCGGCCACGTTGGTCTTCGACTACCCGAGTTCTGCGGTGCTGGCCGGTCATCTGCGTGCTGAGGTGTTGGGCGCGCGGGATACGGTGGCTGTGCCTTCGGCGGTGGTGGTCCCGGTCGATGACGACCCGATCGCGATCGTCGGGATGAGCTGCCGCTTCCCGGGCGGCGTCGGAAGCCCCGAGGACCTCTGGAACCTCGTCGCGGCCGGCACGGACGCCATCACGGACTTCCCCTCCGACCGGGGCTGGGATGTCGACGGCATGTACGACCCCGACCCGGAGCGCCTGGGCACGTTCTACGCCCGCGAGGGCGGGTTCCTCGACGGGGCGAGCGAGTTCGACGCCGCCTTCTTCGGGATCTCGCCGCGTGAGGCGCTCGCCATGGACCCGCAGCAGCGGCTGCTCCTGGAGACGTCCTGGGAGACGTTCGAGCGGGCCGGCATCGACCCGGCGTCCGTACGCGGCAACCAGATCGGCGTCTACGTCGGCGCCGCGACCTCCGGCTACGGAACGGGACTGCACGAGATCCCCGAGGGGCTCGAAGGCCAGTTGCTGACCGGCAGCGCCACCTCGGTCGTCTCCGGACGCATCTCGTACACGCTGGGCCTTGAGGGGCCCGCACTGACGGTGGACACGGCGTGCTCGTCGTCACTGGTCGCCCTGCACCAGGCCGCGCAGGCGCTGCGCCAGGGCGAGTGCGACATGGCGCTCGCCGGTGGTGTCACCGTGATGACCAGCCCGGCCGCCTTCGTGGAGTTCAGCCGCCAGCGCGGCCTGGCCCCCGACGGCCGCTGCAAGCCCTTCGCGGACGCCGCGGACGGCACGGGCTGGTCCGAGGGTGTCGGCATGCTCCTGGTGGAGCGGCTGTCCGACGCCCGACGCAACGGCCACCAGGTGCTGGCGATCGTGCGCGGCTCGGCCGTCAACCAGGACGGTGCGTCCAACGGTCTGACGGCGCCGAACGGCCCGTCCCAGCAGCGGGTGATCCGGCAGGCCCTCGCCAACGCCGGAGTTTCGGCCGCCGACATCCAGGTGGTCGAGGCACACGGTACGGGTACCACCCTGGGTGACCCGATCGAGGCGCAGGCGCTGCTGGCCACGTACGGCCAGGAGCGCCCGGAGGACCTGCCGCTGTGGCTGGGTTCGCTCAAGTCGAACCTCGGTCACACGCAGGCCGCCGCCGGTGTCGCCGGAGTCATCAAGATGGTGCTGGCGATGCGGCACGGCGTCCTGCCGAAGACGCTGCACGTGGATGAGCCGTCGAGCCAGGTGGACTGGTCGGCGGGTGAGGTGCGGCTGCTGACGGAGGCCGTCGAGTGGCCCGAGACCGGGCAGCCGCGGCGGGCCGGCGTCTCCGCCTTCGGCGTGAGCGGCACCAACGCGCACACCATCATCGAGCAGGCCCCGCCGGCCGAGGACGAGGCGCAGCCCGCCCCGACCCCCGCCGACGACCACGGCCTGGCCCCCTGGACGCTCTCCGCCCGGAGCCCGGAAGCCCTGCGCGCCCAGGCCGAGCGGCTGCGGGCCCACCTGATCGACGGGGCCGAGCACGGCGTTCTGGACATTGCCGAATCGCTGGTCGCCACGCGATCGGTGTTCGAGCACCGCGCGGTGCTGCTGAGCACCGAACACGAGACGTTGCTGCGTGGCCTGGAGACCATCGCCGCGGGCGACGACACCCCCGGCATCGTCCAGGGACAGGCCACAGGCGGCAGCAAGACCGCCTTCCTCTTCACCGGCCAGGGTGCGCAACGCCTGGGTATGGGCCGGGAGTTGTACGAGACGTTCCCGGTGTTCGCCCGCGCGCTGGACGAGGTGTGCGCACACCTGGACGTCGTACTTGACCGTCCGCTGAAGGACGCGATGTTCGCGGCGGAGGACGGCGCGGACGCCGATCTTCTGGACCGGACGGCGTTCACGCAGCCCGCGTTGTTCGCCGTCGAGGTGGCGCTGTTCCGGCTGCTGGAGCACTGGGGGATCACCCCGGACGTGCTGATCGGCCACTCCGTCGGTGAGATCGCTGCCGCGCACGTGGCGGGAGTGTTCTCGCTGGAGGACGCGTGCACGCTGGTCGCCGCCCGTGGCCGACTGATGCAGGCCCTGCCCGATGGTGGGGCAATGGTGGCCATCGAGGCGTCCGAGGAGGAGATCGCGGCGGCGCTCGCCGGCCGCGCGGCCGAGGTGAGCATCGCGGCGGTCAACGGCCCGACGGCCGTGGTCATCGCGGGTGACGAGGCCGCCGCAGAGGAGATCGCTGCACAGTGGTCGGAGCGAGGTCGTAAGACCCGCCGACTGCGGGTCAGCCACGCCTTCCACTCCCCGCGCATGGACGCCATGCTGGACGACTTCCGTGCGGTTGCGCGGACACTCGCCTACCACAGCCCGTCCGTCGCGTTCATCTCGAACGTCACGGGTGAGCAGACCGGCGCCGACGAGGTGTGCTCGCCGGAGTACTGGGTGCGGCACGTACGGGAGACCGTCCGCTTCTACAACGGAGTGCGGGCCCTCGAAGCGCAGGGCGTCACCGCGTACATCGAGGTGGGCCCCGACGGCGTGCTGTCGGCCATGGCCCAGGACTGCCTGACCCAACCGGCCGACGACATCGCGGCCGATGGCACACCGGCCCCCCTGCTGGCGCCGGTGCTGCGCAAGGACCGACCCGAGGCACAAGCACTCGTCGCGGCCCTCGCCGAGATCCACGTCCACGGCGTAACCGTCGACTGGCGGGCCTTCTTCGCCGGCCGCGGCGCCCGCCGCGTGGACCTACCCCCCTACGCGTTCCAGCACCAGCGCTACTGGCTGGAGGCCGGTACCTCGACGGGCGACGCCGCCGCCTTCGGCCTCGACCCCGCCGACCACCCGCTGCTCGGCGGAGCCGTCCCCCTCGCGGGCGCCGACGGCCTGTTGTTCACCGGAACGCTCTCGCTGCACACCCAGCCCTGGCTGGCGGACCACGTCCTGCGCGGCGACGCGGTACTGGCGACCACGGCCCTCGTCGAACTGGCCATTCGCGCCGGTGACGAGGTCGGCCTCGGCCGTGTGGAAGAGCTCGTCATCCAGGCGCCGCTGGCTCTCCCCCGAGGGGGCGGCGTCCAGATCCAGCTCGTACTCGGCGAGGAGGACGAGACCGAAACCCGTTCGCTGGAGATCTACTCACGCGTGGCCGAGCCCGTGGGCGAGGACGCGGATGAGGACGCGGACGCGGACGAGTGGATCTGCCACGCCAGTGGTGTGCTCGCCCCGGAGTGGGACGACGCCACGACCGCCGAGGTGGCGGGCTTCGCCGCCTGGCCCCCGCCCGGCGCCGAGCGCGTCGAGGTGGACGGCCTGTACGAGCTGCTCGCCGGCGACGGCCTCGTCTACGGCCCCTCGTTCCGCGGCCTCCGCGCGGTGTGGCAGCGCGGCGACGAGGTGTTCGCCCAGGTCAGCCTCGCCGAGGAGTCCATCGCGGACGCGGAGCGGTTCGGGCTGCACCCCGCCCTCCTGGACGCGGCGTTGCAGCCGCTCGGCCTCGGTGTGCTGGACGGGGTGGGGCGCGGACGCATGCTGTTCAGCCTCGCCGGGATATCGCTGTACGCGTCCGGCGCCTCCGAGCTGCGCGTCAGGCTCACCCGTACGGGTCCGGAAACCCTCTCCCTGACCGCCGTCGACGGAACCGGGGAAGCCGTGGTCGTCGCCGACACGCTGACCCTGCGCCAGGTCGCCCCGGAGCAGCCGGAGCCCGCCCCAGCGGCGGAACCGGCCGAGATGGCCGAGGCGACTCTGCCCGAGCCCACCGCTGCCTCACCCGAGGCAGCCGTCATACCCCCTGCCGAGACCTCTGTGGAGGAAACTGTGGTGGACACCTCCTCCGCCAAGCCTTCGCGCCGCCGCAAGACCGCGCGACGCTCCGCCAAGCGGGGCGGACCGGACTCCGGGCCGCTCGCCGCGCTGCGGGAACGGCTGGCCGGGCTCTCTGAGCCCGAGCAGGACCGGGTGCTGCTCGATGTGATCCGTACGCATGTCGCGGCCGTGCTCGGACACGCCTCGTCCGACGCGGTACAGGGCTCGCAGGCATTCAAGGACCTCGGCTTCAGCTCGCTGACCGCCGTCGAGTTCCGCAACCGGGTGAGCAAGGCCATCGGCCTGCGGCTCCCGGCGACGGCCGTGTTCGACTACCCGACCCCCGCCGAACTCGCCAAGTTCGCCCGTGCCGAGGTCCTCGGCGTGTTGACCGGAGTGGTGCGGCCGGTGCCGGTCGCGGTGGCGGGCAACGACGACCCGATCGTGATCGTGGGGATGAGCTGCCGCTATCCCGGCGAGGTGGCCACCCCGGAGGACCTGTGGAACCTGGTCGCCGAAGGCCGGGACGGCATCTCGCCCTTCCCGACCGACCGCGGCTGGGACGTGGAGAACCTCTACGACCCGGACCCGGACGAGCCGGGCAAGTGCTACACGCAGGAAGGTGGCTTCCTGCACGGCGCCAGCGGGTTCGACCCGGCGTTCTTCGGGATCTCGCCGCGTGAGGCGCTCGCCATGGACCCGCAGCACCGGCTGCTCCTTGAAACCTCGTGGGAGGCGCTGGAGCGGGCCGGCATCGACCCGGTCTCCGCGAAGGGCAGCCAGACCGGCGTCTACGCGGGTGTGACCTACCAGGACTACGGCGGCGTCCTCGCCGGATCGCAGGACAACGTCGAGGGCTACATCGGCACCGGCGTCTCGCCCAGCGTGCTCTCCGGCCGGATCTCCTACACCCTGGGCCTGGAAGGACCCGCGGTGACGGTGGACACGGCGTGCTCGTCGTCGCTGGTCGCCCTGCACCTCGCATGGCAGGCGCTGCGCCAGGGCGAGTGCGACCTGGCGCTCGCCGGCGGCGTGACGGTGATGTCCACACCGATGTCGCTGATCGAGTTCAGCCGCCAGCGAGCACTCGCCTCCGACGGCCGCAGCAAGCCGTTCGCGGCTGCCGCGGACGGTGCTAGCTGGGCCGAGGGCGTCGGCATGCTCGTCCTCGAACGGCTCTCGGACGCCCGGCGCAACGGCCACCCCGTGCTGGCCGTGGTCCGGGGCAGCGCGGTGAACCAGGACGGCGCCTCCAACGGCCTCACGGCCCCCACCGGCCCCTCGCAGCAGCGGGTCATCCGGCAGGCGCTGGCGAACGCCCGTCTGTCGGCCGCCGAGGTCGACGCGGTGGAGGCGCACGGTACGGGCACCTCGTTGGGTGACCCGATCGAGGCGCAGGCGCTGCTGGCCACGTACGGCCAGGAGCGCCCCGAGGGCCAGCCGCTGTGGCTGGGTGCCATCAAGTCCAACATCGGCCATTCGCAGGCCGCAGCCGGTGTCGGCGGCGTCATCAAGATGGTGATGGCGATGCGCCACGGCGTCCTGCCGAAGACGCTGCACATCGACGAGCCTTCGCCGATGGTGGACTGGACGGCTGGTGACGTCGAGCTGTTGGCCGAGGCCAGGCCGTGGCCGGAGACGGGGCATCCGCGGCGCGCGGGTGTGTCGGCGTTCGGTATGAGCGGCACCAATGTGCACACCATCCTGGAGCAGGCTCCCGAGGCGGAGGAGGCTCCGCAGGCCGAGGTTGCCGAGCCCGCCGGTGCCGGGACCGGGGCCGTCGAGGGTCCGGTGGCGTGGGTCGTGTCCGGCAAGAGCGGCGACGCGCTGCGCGACCAGGCCGACAGGCTGCGGGAGTTCGTGGCCGAGCGCCCCGAGCTGAGCGCCGCCGATGTGGCGCTCTCCCTGGCGACGACCAGGTCCGCGTTCCAGTACCGGGGCGCGGTGACCGGGGCCGGCCGAGAGGAACTCCTCGAACGACTGGCGGCGATGGCCGAGGGCGCGAAGGCGCCGGGTGCGGTCCGCGCGAACGCCATCGAAGCACCGGGCCGTTCGGTGTTTGTGTTCCCGGGTCAGGGTGCGCAGTGGGTGGGTATGGCGGTGGGGTTGTTGGATTCCTCGCCGGTGTTCGCTGAGGCGGTGGGTGAGTGTGAGTCGGCTCTGTCGGCGCATGTGGACTGGTCGCTGACGGATGTGTTGCGTGGTGCTGAGGGTGCTCCCGGTTTTGACCGGGTGGATGTGGTGCAGCCGGTGTTGTTTGCGGTGATGGTGTCGTTGGCGAAGTTGTGGCGTTCGGTGGGTGTGGAGCCGGATGCGGTGATGGGTCACAGCCAGGGTGAGATTGCGGCTGCTTGTGTGGCGGGTGCGTTGTCGCTGGAGGATGCCGCGAAGGTGGTGGCGCTGCGGTCGCAGGCCATCGCCGCTGGTCTCGCGGGTCGTGGCGGGATGGTGTCGGTCGGGCTGCCGGTCGACCAGGTCAAGGAGCGCATCGCCGCCTGGGACGGTGCGATATCCGTTGCTGCGGTCAATGGCCCCGGTTCGGTCGTGGTGGCCGGTGATCCCGGTGCGTTGGATGAGATGGTCACCCAACTGGAGGGTGAGGAGATCCGGGTCCGCCGAGTGCCCGTGGACTACGCCTCGCACTCCGCCCACGTGGAGGAGATCCGCGAGGAGCTGCTGAAGGTCCTGGCGGACCTGAAGCCGCGTACCGCTGAAGTGCCGTTCTACTCAACGGTGTTCGGTGAGCTGGTGGACACGGCTGGTCTGGACGCGGAGTACTGGTACCGGAACCTGCGCCAGACGGTCGAGCTTGAGGCCACCACCCGCACCCTGCTCGACACCGGGCACGGTGTGTTCATCGAGGTGAGCCCGCACCCGGTGCTGACGCTTCCCGTCCAGCAGACGGTGGAGGCCGCCGAGGCGCAGGCCGTGGTCGTCGGCACGCTGCGGCGCGACGAGGGCGGGGCCGAGCGGTTCCTGACCTCGATCGCCGAGCTGCATGTCAACGGCGCCGATGTCGACTGGCGGAAGGTGTTCGCCGGACACGGTGGCCGACAGGTCGACCTGCCGACGTACGCCTTCCAGCGGCAGCGGTTCTGGCCGCAGCCGGGCGAGGACGGTGGGTTCGGCAACGGCCCCGCCTCCGAGGCCGACTCGGTGGACGCCCGGTTCTGGGAGGCCGTCGAGCGCGAGGACCTCGAAGGGCTCGCGCAGACGCTGGAGCTTGACGGGGAGGCCCCGCTGAGCGCGGTGCTGCCCGCCCTGTCGTCGTACCGGCGCGGCAGGCGTGACCGGTCCACGGTCGACAACTGGCGCTACCGGATCAACTGGAAGCCCCTCATCGACCAGCCGTCGTCCGGCTCCGGGCAGGAGCAGGGCGCCCCGATCGCCGGTACCTGGATGGTCGTCGTCCCGCCGGTCGACGCCGCCCGTGAACTGGCGGAGCGCATCGCACGGGACGTGGAGCGCCACGGCGCCCGCATCGTGCGGGTCGACCTGGACGCGACGGAGCCGCAGCGGTCCTCGCTGACCGAACTCCTGCGGGCCGCGGCCCCCGCCCCGTCCGCCACGGACGGCTCCGAGCAGGACACGACGCTCGCGATCGACGGAGTGCTCTCCCTGCTCGCGCTCGACGAGGAGGCGCTCGCCGAACACCCGGGCGTTCCGCGCGGCTTCGCCGGCACGGTGGCCCTGGTCCAGGCGCTCGCCGACATCGACATCGACGTGCCGCTGTGGCTCGCCACCACCGGTGCCGTGTCCGTGGGCCGCTCCGACCGGGTCGGCAGCGTCAAGCAGTCCCTGGTGTGGGGTCTTGGCCGAGTGGTCGGCCTGGAGTACGCACAGCGCGGGGGCGGTCTCGTCGACCTCCCCGAGTCGCCGAACGCGCTCGACGAGCGGGCCCTGAACCGTCTGGTCGGCCTCATCGGGCGGGCCGGCGACGAGGACCAGGTGGCGGTGCGCGCCTCCGGAGTCTTCGCACGGAGGCTGGTCCGGGCGCCCTTGGGCGACGCCCGGCCGGCCCGCACCTGGCAGCCTCGCGGCAGCGTTCTGATCACCGGTGGTACGGGTGCCCTCGGTGGCCGTCTCGCCCGCTGGCTGGCCCGTGGCGGCGCCGAGCACCTGGTGCTCACCAGCCGCCGTGGCCCGGACGCCCCCGGCGCGGCCGAACTGCGGGACGAACTGACCGCCCTGGGCGCGCGGGTCACCGTCGCCGCCTGCGACGCCGCCGACCGCGACGCGCTGCGGGAGCTCCTCGACGGGCTGCCCGCGGAGTACCCGCTGACCGGCGTGGTACACGCGGCCGGTGTGCTGGACGACGGCCTCGTCGACACCCTCACCGTCCCCAGGACGCAGGGGGTCTTCCGGCCCAAGGTCGACGCCGTGGTGAACCTCCACGAGCTGACCCGGGACCTGGACCTGTCCGCGTTCATCCTCTTCTCCTCCTACGCCGGAACCGTCGGTGGTGCCGGTCAGGGCAGCTACGCCGCCGCGAACGCCTTCCTCGACGCCCTGGCGCAGCAGCGCCGGGCCCAGGGCCTTGCCGCGACCTCGGTGGCGTGGGGCGCCTGGGGCGGCGGCGGTCTGGTCGACGACGCCACCGCGGCCCAGTTGAAGCGGCGCGGCATGCCGCCGCTGGTGCCCGAACTGGCCGTCGAGGCCCTTCAGCAGGCGCTCGACCACGACGAGGTGGACATCACCGTCGCCGATGTGGACTGGGAGCGTTACGCCCCCGGGTTCGCCTCGGCCCGGCCGCGTCCGCTGCTCAACGAACTGCCGGAGGTCCAGCGGGCCCTGGAGGAGGCGGAGGCCGAGCTGGGCGCGGCCCTCACCGGGCTGGCCGTACGCCTCGAAGGGCTGTCGGCCGTCGAACGCGAGGCGGAGGTCCTCGACCTCGTCAGGACCCACGCCGCCGAGGTGATCGGTTACCCGAGCGCCGACGCGGTGGAGCCGGAGCGGGCCTTCAGGGACATCGGGTTCGACTCGCTGACCGCCGTGGAACTGCGCAACGTGCTCGGCGCGGCGGCCGGTGTGAACCTTCCGGTCACCATGGCCTTCGACTACCCGACGCCCACGGTGCTCGCCCGGTTCAGCCTGGGCGAGGGGCGGGGCACCGCGCCCGCGCCGGCCGATGAGACGCCGGTGGTGACGGGCACGGTCGTGGACGACGACCCGATCGCGATCGTGTCGATGAGCTGCCGCTTCCCCGGCGGGGTGCGCACTCCGGAGGACCTGTGGCGACTGGTCTCCGAGGGCAGCGACGTGATCAGCGCCTACCCGACCAACCGTGGCTGGGACCTGGACGACCTGTACGGCTCGGACCTGGAGGGTACGGGCGGCGCCAGCGACGCCAGCGGCGGCGCCTTCGTCTACGACGCCGATGAATTCGACCCGGCGTTCTTCGGGATCGCCCCCCGCGAGGCGCTGACCATCGACCCGCAGCAGCGGCTGCTCCTTGAGACCTCCTGGGAGGCGATCGAGCGGGCGGGCATCGACCCCGTGTCGCTCAAGGGGAGCCGGACCGGTGTCTTCGCGGGAAGCAACGGCCAGGACTACATCGGCCTGCTGCTGACCGCCCCGGGCGGCCCCGACGGCTACCTCGGAACCGGTAACGCGGGCAGTGTCGTATCGGGCCGCGTCTCCTACACCTTCGGCCTCGAAGGACCGGCCGTCACGGTGGACACGGCATGCTCCTCGTCCCTGGTGGCACTGCACATGGCCGTGCAGTCGCTGCGCCAGGGTGAGTGCTCCATGGCGCTGGCCGGCGGTGTCACGATCATGTCCACCCCGGGCTCGTTCGTGGACTTCAGCCGCCAGAAGGGGCTGTCGTCGGACGGGCGCTGCAAGGCGTTCGCGGCATCGGCCGACGGTACGGGCTGGGGCGAGGGCGTCGGCGTGCTGCTCCTTGAGCGGCTGTCGGACGCGCGGAAGAACGGCCACCCGGTCATGGCGATCGTGCGCGGCTCCGCCGTCAACCAGGACGGCGCAAGCAATGGCCTGACGGCGCCGAACGGGCCGTCGCAGCAGCGGGTGATCCGGCAGGCGCGGGCCAGCGCCGACCTCGCCGCCCACCAGGTGCACGCGGTCGAGGCACACGGCACCGGCACCCGGCTGGGTGACCCGATCGAGGCGCAGGCACTGCTGGCCACGTACGGCCAGGGACGGCCCGAGGGCCAGCCGCTGTGGCTGGGCTCGATCAAGTCGAACATCGGGCACACGCAGGCCGCGGCCGGTGTCGCGGGAATCATCAAGATGGTGATGGCCATGCGCGAGGGCGTGCTGCCGAAGACGCTGCACGCGGAGGTGCCATCGCCGCACATCGACTGGACCAGCGGCGCGGTGTCGCTGCTGAACGAGGCGACCGCGTGGCCGGAGGACGGCGAACCGCGCCGGGCGGGCATCTCCTCGTTCGGCATCAGCGGTACCAACGCCCACACCATCATCGAGCAGGCCCCGGAGCCCGAGGAGCCGGAGGCGGCGCGGGTCGTCACGGACGACCTCACGGCCGGTGCGCGGACGCTCCCCTGGACGGTCACCGGCAAGGGCGCCGAGGCGCTGCGCGCCCAGGCACGCAACCTGCGTGACCATCTGGTGGACCACCCCGCGCTCGACCTGAACGACGTGGGCTACTCGCTCGCGGCCTCCCGGTCGGTCTTCGACCACCGCGCCGTCCTCCTGAACGGCGACCGGGACGCGCTGCTCAGCGGCCTCGACGCCATCGCCTCGGGCACCACGACCCCCTCAGTCGTCCAGGGATCGGTGGGCACGGCCGGCAAGACGGCCTTCCTGTTCTCGGGTCAGGGCGCGCAACGCCTGGGCATGGGACGGGAGTTGTACGAGACGTTCCCGGTGTTCGCCCGGGCGCTGGACGAGGTGTGCGCGTATCTCGACGTGCTGCTCGACCGTCCGCTGCGGGACGTGATGTTCGCCGACGAGAACAGCGCCGACGCCGAACTGCTGGACCGGACGGCGTTTACGCAGCCTGCGTTGTTCGCGGTTGAGGTGGCGTTGTTCCGGTTGTTGGAGCACTGGGGTGTCACCCCGGATGTGCTGATCGGTCACTCGGTGGGCGAGGTCGCCGCGGCCCATGTGGCCGGGGTGTTCTCGCTGGAGGACGCGTGCACGTTGATCGCGGCGCGCGGCCGACTGATGCAGGCCCTGCCCGAGGGTGGCGCGATGATCGCCATCCAGGCGTCCGAGGAGGAGATCGCTCCGTCACTGATCGGTCGGGAGGCCGAGGTGAGCCTCGCCGCCGCCAACGGCCCGACCGCCGTGGTCATCGCCGGTGACGAGGCCGCCGCAGCGGAGATCGCCGAGGACTGGGCCGAACAGGGCCGCAAGACCCGTCGCCTGCGGGTCAGCCACGCCTTCCACTCGCCCCGTATGGACGCGATGCTCGGCGACTTCCGCAAGGTCGTCGAAGGGCTCACCCTCCAGGCGCCGGCCATCTCCCTGGTCTCCAACCTCACGGGTGCGCCGGCGGGCGCCGAGCAGGTGTGCTCGCCGGAGTACTGGGTGCGCCACGTCCGCGCGGCCGTACGGTTCGCCGACGGGGTGCGGGCCCTGGAGAAGCTCGGGGTGACCTCGTTCCTGGAGGTGGGCCCCGACGGTGTGCTCACCGCCATGGCGCAGGACTGCCTGACGGCCGACGAGTCCGCAGCCGCACGCACCCTCGTCCCCGCACTGCGCAAGAACCGCCCCGAGACCCAGTCGCTGACCACGGCGCTGGCCGAACTCCACGTCCACGGCACCACCGTGAACTGGTCGACGGCGTTCGCCGGACACGACGTACGGCGGGTCGAGCTGCCCACCTACGCCTTCCAGCGGCAGCGCTACTGGCCGAAGGCCGGCGGCCCCATGACCGGGGACGTCGCCTCCGTCGGACTCAGCTCGCCCAACCATCCGCT
Source organism: Streptomyces sp. HSW2009 (assembly GCF_040240285.1). Classification (NCBI taxonomy): domain Bacteria; kingdom Bacillati; phylum Actinomycetota; class Actinomycetes; order Kitasatosporales; family Streptomycetaceae; genus Streptomyces; species Streptomyces sp. HSW2009. Next base: position 46,983 of record NZ_JBEHZD010000005.1, read on the forward strand.
GCTGGGCGCCGGAGTCGAACTCGCGGGCAGCGACGGCTTCCTGTTCACCAGCAGGCTGTCGGTGCAGAGCCAGCCCTGGCTCGCCGACCACGCGATCGCGGGCGCGGCCCTGTTCCCGGGGACCGGATTCCTCGAACTGGCCATCCGCGCAGCCGACCAGGTCGGTTGCGGTCGGGTCGAGGAAGTCACCCTGGCCACCCCGATGGTCCTGCCCGAGAACGAACAGGTCCAGGTGCAGCTGTGGGTGGATGACGCGGACGAGACGGGCCACCGCTCGATCGGCCTCTACTCCCGCCCGGCCGACGCCTCCTCGGGCGAGCCGTGGACGCAGCACGCGGCCGGTGCGCTGGCCCCTGCCGGCCCTGAGCCGACGTTCGACCTGGGCGTATGGCCCCCGGCGGACGCGGAAGCGCTGGACATCAGCGACTTCTACGAGCGCTTCGCCGCTTCCGGCTTCGCCTACGGCCCGGTGTTCCAGGGCCTGCGGGCCGCCTGGCGCGCCGGCGACGACGTCTACGTCGAGGTCAGCCTCGGCGAGGAGCACGCGTCACTGGCGGCCGACTTCGGCCTCCACCCGGCGCTGCTGGACGCCGCCGTGCAGGCGGTGACCTTCGTCGCCCTGGAGGACGTCGGGCTCTCCCGGCTCCCGTTCTCCTGGAGCGGGGTGTCGCTCCACGCAGGTGGCGCTTCCACGCTGCGGGTGCGCCTCACCCAGTTGGGGCCGGACTCCATCTCCCTCGCGGTGGCCGACGGAACCGGCCGCCCCGTGGCATCGATCGAGTCCCTCGTACTGCGCCCGGTATCCGTGGACCACATCGACACGGCCAGGACATCGGCGTTCCGCGACTCGCTGTTCACGCTGGACTGGACCCCCGTGCCGGCTGTCGCCCCGGCGGACGCGGCCACGGCCACCTGGGCCGTGGTCGGCACCGACCCCTACGGACTGGCTGCCGGTGCGATCGCCGGAGCCCAGGTGACCGCCTACGCCGATCTCGACGCCCTGGGGGCCGCGATCGACGACGGCGCCGCCGCCCCGGAGGCCGTGCTGGTCTCCTACGCACCCGGCCTCGACGACGAGGCGGCGCAGGGCAAGCCCAAGAGCAAGGCCAAGAGCAAGGCAAAGGGCAAGACCAAGTCCAAGGCCAAGCGGGGCTTGGAGCCCGTGGACGCCATCCACGCGGTGACGCACCACACGCTCGGCATGATCCAGGGCTGGCTCGGCGACCGCAGGTTCGACTCCTCCCGGCTGGTCTTCGTGACCTCGGGCGCCATGGCACCCGAGGACCGCGACGAGACCCCGGACCTGATCCACGCCCCGCTGTGGGGCATGGTGCGGTCCGCGCAGTCGGAGAACCCGAACTGCTTCGTCCTGGTCGACCTCGACGAGGACGAGGCGTCCAAGACGGTCCTGCCCGCGGTGCTCGCCACCGACGAGCCGCAGGCCGTGGTCCGCGAGGGCACGGTGCTCGGCCAGCGCATGGCCCGGGTCTCCGCGGGCACCGCGCTGCTGCCGCCCGCCGGGGTGCGGGACTGGCGACTGGACATGCACGCCAAGGGGACCCTGGAGAACCTGGCGCTGCTGCCCAGCCCCGACGCCACGGAGGAACTCGGCGCGACCGAGATCAGGGTGGCGCTGCGCGCCGCGGGCCTGAACTTCCGCGACGTGCTCAACGCCCTGGGGATGTACCCAGGGGAGGCCGGGCCGCTCGGTGGCGAGGGTGCCGGTGTGGTGACCGAGGTCGGCTCCGCGGTGACGGACCTCGTCCCCGGTGACCAGGTGATGGGCATCTTCAGCGGGTCGTTCGGCCCGTTCGCCATCACCGACCGGCGCGTCGTCGCCCGGGTCCCGGAGAGCTGGACGTTCGAGCAGGCGGCCTCCACCCCGATCGTGTTCCTGACGGCCTACTACGCCATGGTGGACCTGGCCGGCCTGAAGACGGGCCAGTCGGTGCTGGTGCACTCCGCCGCAGGTGGCGTGGGCATGGCCACGCTCCAACTGGCACGGCACCTCGGGGCCGAGGTCTTCGGTACCGCGAGCGAGGGCAAGTGGGACACCCTGCGCTCCCTGGGTCTGGACGACGCGCACATCGCGTCGTCCCGGACGCTGGACTTCGAGAAGCGCTTCCTCGAAGAGACCGGCGGGCGCGGCATGGACGTGGTGCTCGACTCGCTGGCGCGGGAGTTCGTGGACGCGGGCCTGCGGCTGCTGCCGAACGGCGGCCGGTTCCTGGAGATGGGCAAGACCGACATCCGGATTCCGGAAGAGGTGGCCGCCGAGTACACCGGAGTCTCCTACCGGGCGTTCGACCTGATCGAGGCGGGGCCCGACCGCATCAACGAGATGTGGAACGACCTGATCGCGCTGTTCGAGAAGGGGGTGCTGCGTCCGCTGCCGGTGCGCACCTGGGACGTCCGCAGGGCACCCGACGCCTTCCGCTTCCTCAGCCAGGCACGCCACACCGGCAAGGTGGCACTGACGATGCCGAGGCCGCTGGACGGCGGTGGCACGGTGTTGATCACGGGTGGTACGGGTGGTTTGGGTGCGTTGTTGGCCCGTCATCTGGTGGTGGA